>JBGTCP010000223.1:0-12787 GCA_041748815.1 Chthoniobacterales bacterium | reverse complement strand
CCATCGGGGAGAACGCCACCCTCCTGCACGAAAGCTCCCGCACGTTTGGCAACGTCTGGGTGAAGAAGGGCGGAGTGATCAATGCGCGCCATGGCAACAATTATCTCGGTGGCCATACGTTTATCCGCAACGACGACGGCACCTACGAGACGGCGAGCGATGGGCGGATCGGCCAGTATTTCACCTTGCGGAAGGAAGGGCCTGAGGTTTCGCTCGAGATCATCGGGTTCGCTTCCATGCTGGATCGGGTGAATATCGACGCCGGGACCCTCATTATCGGGCCGGACTCGCGGTTTTCTCCGGGGCGGAACGCCAGCATGATCATTGCCGAGAATGCGACGGCGGTCGTGCTGGATGGCGCCCGGCTGGTGAAATGGGTGAACCAGATCGGACAGGTTGACCTGGTCGTTTTTGGCACCTTGCAGGGTGGGCTGCCGGAGCGCCCGCTCACGCGACCGGCCTATCTGGATCTCTCCTATCAGAACACCACGGGTGTGAAATTTTTTGACCAGCTCCCGCAGCCCGCGGAATCGGTTAAAACCCTGGAAGAGCGTGTGGCGGCGATGATAGTCGGAAAGAAAGGCGTCATTCAGAGTTTTTCCGGAGCGCCTGAGGGGATGCTGAACGTCCGCTGGAGCGGGATCGATGCGGCCGACTGGCACATGGGGTCGCACGGGGTGGAGGGAGACTGGTTGAAAAGTTTGAACGAGGAGCAGACGGCGTATCTCAAGCAGCAGCTCGAGGCGATTCCGAAGAAGCTCGCGGTCATCTTCCAGGAAGGTGCCAGGATCGACGGGTTGGTGGTGAACGACTTTCACGCGGGAGGATTTCTCATGGAGAATCCGGCGGACGCCGACAGCTGGAAGAACCTCAGCTACGGCGAGGGGAACGATGCCACTGAAGAAAAGCTGATTTCGGAGATCTCGCGGGCGACGGTGCTCGATAGTGTGAAAAACCCTGGCGGAGGATACACAATCGGCGCTCCCGAATTCTTCGCCAGCAACGAGTTCACCGGAGACGAATGGACGGAATTCCAATTCACGGCCACGGTCCCGCCCGAGGCGGCCGGTAAGAATATCGGGCTGCGGTTTTCTCCGAGGGTGAACGGCTGGTGTCACATCGACGATGTGGTGATGAAAGTGGACGGCGAGGATCTGATCGTAAACGGCGGATTCGAGGAGCCGGCGGATCTCCCCGAGTTCAAGAAAAAGATCGAACTGACCCGGATTCCAGCGTGGAATAACATGAGTGACATGGTGGGCGAAGTGGGAGTTGCAAAACTTGACGGGCGGCGGATCGGCGCGATCTATCATAGTGACACCTCCATGGGCCAGACCCTGGAATACGTTGCGCGCGGGGGGGAGACGGTCGAAGTGATTTTTCAAGGCCGGCTTCGCGATGCAAATTTGGAGGTCGAACTTTTCTCTATAAGTGCTGAGTGACCAATGATCCCACTTCCGAACAGTGACTGCATTATGCGGAAAAGAAACTTGTCACAAGCCAACCTCACCAGTGGTCGAGCGGCGGGGTGGCTGGCCAATGCAATCCCTATGAAAACTACATGGACACTCACTGCCGTGTTCCTCCTTTTGCTTGGTGTCTCACTTGCACGGGCCGTGGAGGCACCAGCTCATCTCGTGCTGACTTACGTAGACGATCCTTCCACGACTATCACCGTCAACTGGCAGACGTTCGGAGTGGAGTCGGGGGATCCCATTGTATACTATGACGCAGTCTCTCGCGACGGGGCGGTAGATGCCTACTCTTCGCAAGCGAAGGGAGAGGTGCTTCAGATCGAAGGTCTATCGAACCGTTTCATCTATCGCGTCACTCTTCGGGATCTTGAGCCGGATACAATTTATTACCTGGTCGCCGGGTCGGCAACGACTGGTATTTCGCGGGAGATCAAAATGAGAACAATTCCGTCTGACGACCGGTCGCTGCGGTTTGTGACCGGTGGCGACATGGGGCCGAGCTATCTAACCCGGCTTATGCTCAAGCAGGCGGCGCGGTTTGACCCTGATTTTGCACTGGTGGGCGGCGACATTGCGTATGCCAATGGCAAGCTTGAGCATGTCGGCCGCTGGGATAGCTGGCTTCGCTACTACACGGAGGAGATGGTTACAGCGAGTGGCCTCACAATCCCGTTGGTGCTGGCGATCGGGAACCATGAGGTGGCAGGCGGGTTCGGAAAAACGAAATCCGATGCCCCGTTCTTTTTCAATTTCTTCGGGCAGGACCGGGAAAACACATTCTTCACTCGTCGGTTTGGCAAAAATCTTGTCTTCTTTATTCTCGATACTGGCCACGTGACGCCACATGCCGATCAAGTGGGCTGGCTCCGGGAGCAGCTTCAGGCAAATCAAGCGATCAAGTATAAAGCAGCCCTTTACCATGTTCCACTTTACCCGAGTCATCGCGATTTTATGGGTAAGTATTCCGATGCCGGTCGAAAGCATTGGGCGCCTTTGTTCGACGAATATGGGTTGACTGTTGCGTTCGAGAATCACGATCACACTTATAAACGAACTCCCCCTATTAAAGACAACTCCGTGGCCCCCGCGGACGAGGGAACGCTTTATCTAGGCGATGGATGCTGGGGGATGGACGGACGGCGAGTGCGACTGGAGCGCCCCTGGTATCTGGAGGAATCCGGGAGTTTCGAGCATTTCTGGGTGGCCGACCTGGGGCCGGATAAAGCGGTCTACCGGGCGGTGGATGCCAAGGGGCAGGTCTTCGATGTTTATCCCGCTACCGAGCCTGGCGCAGCGGCCGCTCGCGAGGTCAGGGCTGCTAAACACTCCCTTTATTTTCTTCCCAATGAGGCGGCGCAAGTGCAAAGCGAGAATGTGGAGGGCGAAACTTGGAGCGGTAGCGAGGCGACATTCACGCTTAAGAATTTATTTAAATTCCCGGTTCGATTTTCTTTGGAGCTTGGCGGGGATGCTGGATTATTTCGAACCAGCGAATCCTTCGGTCGGACCATTGATCTCGAACCAGGGGCTGAAATCGAGCATCGCGTTTCCTTTGCTCCTGCCGATGGTGCAGCCGTGCCAATCGCCGACATAAATCTTCAAGTCATCATCTATGCGGAAGGGATGGATGGATCCGCCCGAAGACGATTCCAGCAGTTCAAAAGGATTAATGTATCCCGCGAATAGATGGCAGCTATCGCTTCCCCATTATCGAGGGATCAAGTGTTAATCTTGTACCGGGTTGGCTCGAGTATTTCTTGAGATGCTGAGTCGGCCCCTGCCCGCCAGTAAATGCGCCTTCGCCCGCCTGGCACACTCGTGAGCCCGGTTTATAGCATAATCCACAGTGTTCTATTGGTTGGTCACCACCAGGCGTGCGAATATGGTATCCGCTCCGTTGGTCGGAATATTTACTCCGATAACCGTGCCGATGGCCGCGTTGTCGGCGCCTTGCCGGTCAATCCCATTGGAACCCATTCCTTTGAATCAAGTATCTTTGAATCCAGTGAAATAGCTGTCATCTCAGCGTGGCAGGGAGAAATTTCCAAAATGCAGAAGTGGTATTCACTGGCAAAGACTGTGGAATGGGGGTTTTGCTTCGGGTTCGATGTTTTTTTGTAAAGGCGTGAACCGGCTCCCGCAGACACAATGCCCGTCAAACCTCCCGGAAGTTCGGATCGCTCGTAGAAGTGATCGTGTCCGCTGATGATTGCATTCACACTGTGCCGGGTAAGCAGTGGAACCAGGAATTCTCTCGCCCTCCGCACCTCGGATTCAATGGGAAGTCCGTCTGCACCAACCTGGCCATGCCCGCCCGATGAAAAGGGCGGGAAATGGCTTACAATAAATTTAAAAGTAGCCTTTGATTCGCCGAGAAGACGGTCCAGCCACTGGTGGGAGTCACCCGTGGGCGTCCAATCCCGGGAGCCGTCGATCCCCACGAACAATGCAGGGCCGATGAGTTGGCACCAATGAGGCTCTCCAGGTCTAGCGAAGATCTTGCTGAAGATGGGACTGTGGTATTCATGGTTCCCCAAGACCGGATAGAACGGAATCGTACTCAATAGCTCCCTTGCCGGATGGAAAAAGCCGGAGTCCCATTGGGCGTCCACTCTGCCGTCGAGAACCATGTCTCCTGAGAAAATCACAAGGTCGGGATTGGCATCCAGCACCTTGTCTGCAATCCGCTGCCAGGTGTCGTCAAAGGGGTAGACATCACCAAGCAGAGCGATTTTCCACGGACCCTTGCCCAAGGTTCTGGCCGTGCTGTGGACAAGCAATTTGGATGGAGATTTGACGCTGAGCCGGTAATCAAAAGTCCCGCCGGAAGGCAAATCGGTCACCTCAAATTTATGGAAGAAGTCATAGGGTGAAATAAGTTTTTTTTCGCCTGCTTCCATTGTCATCTCGCAGCGCAGATTTGTCCGGCAAGTCAGGCTGAATGAGGATTCGGTCGCCCAACCCAGCACTGGTCCGGTCTGGATCCCGATGGAGCTTGGCGGCCATCCGTGCAGCGCTCCGTGGACATGCGGCGTCTGTCCGCAAGCGGCTCCGGAGAAGTAACGGAGTGGCAGGATCGAAAGTATCGGGGCAATGCTCTCAGGTGACCAGCTCCGGCAAATCATATTGAATCCCTTAATGAGCATGGAGGCCGGGATGCCCGGGATGATGTTATAGCGCATCCCCCCCAACGGAGTGGGCAATGGCTGTGCGTTTAGCAGAACGCTCAAACCGTCGCCTCCATCGAAGCTGAGTTCCTGAAACTGTTCCGGCTTTGAGACATGAAAAACTCTGCGCGCTTCCAGACCGAAAACCGTTACCTCATTTTCATTCGCGGGCATGGTTGCCTCACTGGCAAATGCCCAGCCTCCGCTGCCGCTGATCACCCGCACCACAAGGACATGACTACCTTCCTCTAAATCGACGGAAAAACTGTGAGCAACTTCCGCTACACTTGTACGGTTCCCTCCGTTCAACGTGTCGAAGACAGACTGGCCGTCGACCCACCATTGCATCCAGTAATCCGCTCCCGCATAGATAGTGAGTTCAATGCGTTCGCGAACCTCCAGAGTTGCATAAGCAAACGCAGTCCTGCCATCAAACGTGGCACCCAAGGCCCCGGCGAGATCCAGAACACCTGAGGGCGGTGTCTCCAGCTGAATCTTTTGTAGAGCTTGCTCATCGATCACAAGATTCTCCGGGATGCGGGACAGATCCTGCTGCGAAGGCGGCGAAATTGCGTCGCGGGCACTTCCCGCCCGAAGTATCCGGCGTTCTTCGGGCGTGTAAAACACTGTCCAGCGCGTGGGCCAGTGCGGGAACAGAGTCGTTGGAAGAGCAACGGAGTCCAAGGCAAGCTCGCGGCTTTTATGCCATGGTGCTGTCGGATCCTGCGAATGCAAACGCCATTCCCAGTTGCTGCCGGCAGTCAACTCTTCGGAGGTTGTGCTCAAGGAACCCGGAGAAGCCATTTGCTTAGAAACATCGCGGGCGTGTATGCCAGTAAGTAAACCCAGAGCCAGCCGATATTAAATCCCAAAGGGCTCCAGAATTCCACTCCGGGAGGTCTGGGAGGATAGGTGACATTGAGTTGGCGGATCACGCTGTCTGGATCTGCGTCCACCAGAGTGGGCGCGGGTGGAACTGCACGTCCAAACACGATTGGAACACGGAGGTTGTGGAGCCCGACATCAACCCCGGCTTCAAAGCTTCCGCTTGATCCGGAATCACTGGAAATCAACCACGTGAGCGTTTCCGGTGGAACGCCTGCTCCGAGATAAGCGTCGAGGTCTGCGAGCATGGCTTGGCGTGTTTGCACAGCCGCTGCCCTTACATCCCATGAATGCCCGGAAAGGTCGGTGGGTTGCCTCCATTGCGAGCGAAGTCCTTCGAGGGTTTCGCGGATGAGTGGGAGAGTTTGGGCTGTGGGAATCGCATCGGAGAGCTTGAGCCCGGGCGAAACCTGCGCGACCACCGGGTCACGCCAGTCGCTGTCCACCACTGCTTGCAGCGTCACCGGAGTGCCAGGCGGAGGGCTCCAGGTTGCAGGATCGACGCGCACCATGAGCCAGGAAAAAATAATGACCAATGGCCCGAGAAACAATCCGAGCGGCACAAACGCCGATGCGGCGATGCGTGAGTTCGCCGACTTCACGGCAGTAGTGAGAATTTCGCGCCGTGGGCTCTTTTCCGGCAGGGCTTGAGCTTCCCGTGCGAGAACCGCAGATCGCTTTTTGGCTTCCCGCAAACGCGGGGTGTCGGTGAGTAACCGTTGCAGCGCGATCAGAAAAAATCCGAGCAACGCAGCAAGCGTGGCCGTGCCTCCGGCATAGCCAAGATGAGCAATCAACGGCCAGAGCACAGCATCCAGTAACCGGATGGATGGATCATTCACCCACGGGGCTGGCAGGATAAAAAAGGCGGTGAGAAAAATTCCCCAGAGGATTAGGCCTGCATTGCGCAGGCTGGTTGCTTTGCGTTCTTGTGGCCCCGGCGGCGGGGGACGCAGTGCTGGAGCTATGCTGACGGATTCCACATCCGTCGGGGCCTCGGTTTCGCCTGATTCGCCTTGCTCGTCCACGCGAAGGAGAAATCCGCGATTGCCATCCACCCTGATATTTTCACCTTCATGGAACAGGGCGACTGCGCCCGGCAGAACCACTGCCGGCAGGCCCATTTCGCGGGCAACCACTGCTCCGTGGGAAAGTGTTCCGCCGCGTTCCAGCACCAGAGCGGTAGCGTGGACGAAAAGCGGTGTCCATGCGGGATCGGTCGAGGGACAGACCAGCACATACCCGCTGCCCGGTGGACCGGCTTCATCCGGAGAGCGCACAATGCGGGCGGGGCCGGATGCTGCGCCGGACGCGATTGGCAGCGCTTTGATTCGCGCACCACTGGTGATCTCCGGTGCTTCGCCGAGATGCTCGATTTCATCGCGGCCGATCCAGAGTGGCAGTTGCAGCCGGGCTTCGGCGGTGCGTTGGCGCTGGCGCTGCTGGATTAAATCCAGTGGTGCAATTCCGGTGTGCAGTGCCTTCCGCAGCTCTGGAAGGGTGAGCAAGCAAACGGAATCAGCGTCGATCTCAAGACGGCGGGAAGCGTCGAGGATCAGATCCCGCAAAAGGTCGTATCCAAGCATGAGAAAGTGTTTCCCATTTTCACGAAACGGCACATATCGCGTGAGGGCCGCCAACAATTGATCAAACTCATTTCTCCGGTTTCCGGGGAGGCGTTTGCGGATCGACTCTGCGGTGGCGCCTGCCGAGCGCGTGCGCTTTTGGAACAAATCCAGCGGCGTGGGACCTCCGCGCAGATGGCCGCCGAGGGCACGAATTGCGTCGGGTCGCTCGCGCCAGCGCGGGGCGGCAAGATCAAATTCTCCAGCACCCCTGTGCCCGAATTCCTTCATCCATGCTTCCATCGCCAACCCGCCCTGCTCAAGTTCCAGCAGGCGTTGATTGAAGAGAGTGGTCTGATCGGGGGCAGCGCCAACCGCTAGTTCGTTGACTAATGATTGTGCATCCTGATCGGTGATTTCTTCCTCCAGCAGAGTGCCGAGTTTGTGGCGCACATGAGCGAGCACCAAACCCGGAAGCAGCGATCTTGGGGCAAACTCGTCCAATACGTGATGAACGCGTTGATCCCACAGAGCGGACCATTCCTTTGTGTCCAATGTTTTTAGATCAATGGATTTTTGTTCCTTCGCCCATGCGGAAAATTCCGGGAAGTCCTTTTCCGTTAGCTCGCGATCCAGATCCGGCACGAGTGCGTCCAATCGTGCGGCAACCCTGAAAAGAAGCCGCGCTGCCCGCATGCGCCCGGTGAAGGTGCCTCTTGGAATGGTGGGCGGAAGTTGACCGGCATCGGGATCCTGACTTACCTTTTTGGAATCATACTCAAAGGGAAAATCGGCGGAGAACATCTCAGGCGCCAGCGAGAGATCCATGTAAATGCGCCCTGCTATGAGTTGGAGAAATCCAGTGTCCGCAATTTTTTCAGCAGGCTCAAAACCGGCTTGGCGATAGAGATTTCCAAAGCCGCCGGTACCGGCCATGAACGGCTGCAGCACACTCCAGGTGAGCGGGGTGGGGTGCGGCAGCGTCTCGGCCATGTTGTGCACCACCCACGAGACCGTGGGCTCGACTTCCAGTCGTGCGCGCAATGCTGAGCGTGCGGCATCCAGCACAGCCCGCTCTGCTTTCATGGCTTCAAGCGTGGTGATGGGGCGCGATTGCAGGAAGTAGAGCTTTCCGTCGGCAAATGCCCATTCGATATCCTGCGGACTTTCAAAATAGCGTGCGGCACGGAGCCCGAGTCGCCAGAGCTCGTGGATCTGGGATGCATTGAGCGAAGCCATGGTCCGACGCTCATCGGAGACGGTTTGCTCCGCATGTTGCCCGGCGGAGATTTGTGATTTTTTGTCGCCGATCTGCACTTCCAGCACGACTCCTGAATCGGCGGCGATGCGGAAGATATCCGGTTGAACATTGCCTGAGACGACACTTTCGCCAAGCCCCCAGGAGGACTCAACGAGGAGGTCATCGGCGGGTGAATTCGGGTCGGTGGTGAAAAGAACACCCGCCGACTCGGCAGGCACGAGGCGCTGAACGACAACCGCCATACCGATGCTTTCCTTCGGGATTTTGTTTTCTGCCAGATAAGCGAGCAGGCGGGGGTTTTCAACGCCAGCCCAGCAGCGCTTGATGGCAGACCAGAGGCCCTCGTCGCCTTGGATGTTGAGGAAGGTGTCGTATTGTCCGGCCATGGAGGCATCGGCAAGATCTTCTGCCGTTGCGGAGGAGCGAACGGCCACCAGGCAGGAGCCGAGTTCCTCGTAGGCTGTGGCGACTTCGCTGCGGATGTCGTCAATGTGTTGAGGGTCACGGGCCGCATGGAATGCCCGGGTCGTGACCACAAATCCGCCCGGCACCGGAAAACCTGCGCCAATGAGCCGGGAGAGGTTCGTGGCTTTGCCGCCTGCCAATGCGACATCCACGGATTGGCCAAGCGGAGTTATCCATTTGGACGCAATCACTGATTTCCCTCCGGCTTGCCTGTAAGCTTGATGAGCCCCCCGGTCTCACTTCCCACAAACACATCCGCACCCACCACGCTGGGCGAGCTTGCGGTAAGACCGAATTCTCCGGCGCGGGATGGGTCATTGAGGAAGTGGGACTCCAGGACTTTGCCTTCGTCATTGGCGTCAAGCACCTTGAGCACCCCATTGCCGGTCGAAATGTAAATTTTATCGCCGGTGAATGCGGGGCCGGCCACGATGGGTGAGCCGCCGCCGATGTCATTGCGCCAGAGGATCGCGCCGTCATCGGGGTTCAGTGCGAGGACTTCACCGGTGCGGCTTCCGCAAATGAGGACGCCGTCATTCCATGCGATGGTGCCCAATCCGGAGTCGCCGATTTCTGTTTTCCACATGACCTCACCGGATTGACGGTCCAAAGCGACCACCACGCCTGCCGGGTTCGGATGGGAAAAGACGAAGTTGCCATTCCCGCCGCCTGCGACGATGAGATCCCCGGCAACCGTCACTGGCCCGGTCATGGGATAGGGTGTGGGAGTGCTCCAGATGAGGCGCTCCAGGTTTTGAGCTTCCAGTTCTTCATCGGTTTCAGTGCGGAGAGCAACAATGGCGTTGCCATTAAATCCGCTGCCAATGTAAACCACCCCGTCCACTAAAGCGGGGGAGCTTTCGGGATCCGCGAGGTCATAACGCCAAATTTCCTTTCCATCGGAGACCCGCACGGCAAGCACATACCCAGGGTGGCTCAGCAGTTTGGTGTAATCATTCGGGTCCTCAATGGCACCGCAACCGACCACCACCAGATCGCCTTCGATGGCGGGAGAGCTCTCGATGTGCAGCTCAGTCTGAACTCTCCACACGAGTTTACCGGTTTCAGTATCCAGGCAGACAAGATCGCAGTCGGAGTCGGGGTGAAGACCTTGACCGGAGATGAGGCGGGTGCCATCTGCGGTGAGAGCGGGGGTGCTGAATATTCCTTTGAGTTCGATGGTTTCATTCGTGGCCGGATCAACGAGGTCGCTCACGACCCACATGGGTTTTAAGGTTTCGCGATCAAGGCGGAAGAGAGTCCCGTAATTGGATGGCGGATCGAGCACAGTGGTGCCGCCGTAAACGGCATCGTCCGCAACGACCGGACTGCCAAGGATCATGGCACTTGGTCCGTCGATCTCATCGATATAGCGTGCCGCTTCCTCAAGGCCCAGCGGGGCGGGAGAGCCATCGTGGTGGGTGCGCGAAGCTGTGCGGCCAAGAATGATTGGTTGAGCATCGAGCGCTGCTGCGGGCTGAGAGGACGGGGGAGGGGTTGCCGGACTGACCCTGCCTGCCAGGTTTTCCTGCCGGATCACTTCCAGGGCGACTGCCCGCCAATCGGTAGTGACATTCTGTGTTTGCGCACTGCGTCCTGCGGATTTCTCTGCTTCTGCGGTTGGTAAAAAATGAACCGCCAGCGGAATCGCTACTGCAAGGGCAAGTATCAATATGGGCACCAGCGGCCTGCGCCGACAGGCGGCGAGCAGCTCGCGGGGTTTAAAGAGCAGAGCAAAAACACTCACGATGCCCGCAATGATGGCTGGCAATAAAGCGGCACCGCCACTCACGAGAATGGGAACGACGGCAAGGTCAGTGGGGAGATACATTGCAAATAAATCAGAGGCGGGTGGAATTGGTGGGAACAGGTCTTAAATACATTTTTACTGCCACGAGACAGAAGCTTGTCAAACAGATTGGCCAAGATCATGGATTTATACAAACTTTTAAATTGATTTTTTAGGCCGTTCGGTAAGGACTTGGAAATATTCCTGTAGCAAGTGTAGTGTTTTCTTTGCTGAAAAAATGCCGGGCAAAATACGGGCTGACCATTTCTCCCCCATCGAATTTTTATGAAAATTATCGCTCATTTCCTCTCTCTTGGTGTCGTTTGTTTTGTCGTGTCTGTCAGCCCGGTGTTTGCTTCGGCTGCCTACGACTCGGCCACTGCTGGAGCCCCGGATTTTCAGAATGCGGAAGTCTGGCCGATGCTCGAAGGCAAAGAGAATTTTGTTACTCAGGAGTGGCCCGAAGGCCGGGTCATGGAGTGGGCAAATCCCGGCCAGAGCGGCGGACCCAATGTGCGCAATGGCCTGGACATTTGGGATCCCGCCAATTGGCTCGTCAACGGCCAGCCAGCTACTGAAGTCCGTGTGGATGAAAACACCGACCTGTATTTTCCGGATTCGGACACGGAGTATAAAGTTGTGTTTCTGAACGCTGGTGTTTAACGATTTTCACAAAGGCGGCATTCTGGTGGAGGACGACTCCGCCCCGGATCAATGGCAAAACGTCTCTTTCGGTGAGAGTAATGACGCGGAAGGCGACCCGCTTTTCCAACAAATCGGTCGGGTTGATGTGCGCGATAATGTGAAATCATCGGGCGGTGAATACACGGTCGGGGTCCCGAAAATATTTGCGGAGGATGATTTCGATGCTTTGGAAATGTGGGAGACCGCTGAGGTCGCAGCCACCATTCCGTCTGAGGCCGAGGGGCGGAATATCGGAGTGAAGTTCACCCATTCCGGTAAAGGCTGGGGCTATGTGGATACTGTGAAGCTTGAAATTGAAAGCAAGGATTGGATTGAAAATGGTAATTTTGATTTGCCGGTAGCCCGTGAGGATGGCCGCTGGATAAATTTTTCCCAGGTGCCTGGCTGGGAGGATATGGCAGATCCGAGTCCGGCCTCCGGTGTTATCACAGATGATAATGGACGGGTGGTTGCGGCCACACACACGCGGCGCTCCGCCTTCGGCCAAATCACCGCAGTTGAGGGCAAAGAAGGTCAAACCGTTACGCTCACTTTTGATTTTCGCGCGACTGGTGCGAGTCGCATCATTGCCGAGCTCTACTATATCGGAGAGTGAGACTTTCCATTCACAGGGCGCGGGCTATTTTGGTCGATTCCGGGGGCCATGACGGAACGTTTTTTAAAACCGCCGCTGAGCGGAAGCCTCCCTTTCTGCTTATCAGAGCGAGAGGCAGATGCGTTGGCTTGACGTCCTTCATCAGAATCCAGCGCGCTCGAAATGCTGCATTCCCTCATGAGGGGAAATAGGATTTGCTCGTTTCATAGCCAAGCATTGGCTCCGACCGCTTCCGCCGTCCTCCAACTCAAGCCACCGTGTCCGCAACGATACTCTTCCGGTGGGAATGAAGCGTTCAATTTTTGGAAATCCTTGACTGCACCAAGTGTAATGTTACAGAAGAAAGATGTGTAACATCGCTAGTCCCCCAAATGAACGATTTCTTGCAAGAAAAATACACGGCCACCGAGAAATTATCGCTGGCCGCCAAGTCAATCTCTTTTACCGTAATCCGGCTGAAATCCGTGAATCTGTACTAGTGATCAGATCGTTTTTCTCACCCCGCGCACTCCTTGCCATCGGCTGTCTGGCCGTTGGCTGCCAACTTGCCGCCGCTTCCACGTATGACGAGGCCACCGCTCACCAACCAGATTACGAAAACAAAGAAGTCTGGCCGATGCTCACCGGCCAGGAACGTTTCCTGAAACAGGAATTTTCCAAAGGCCGGGTGCTCACTTGGGCCAAGCCCGGCGAGGGGATCGACTCGCGCAACGCCGAGGATATCTGGAAGCCCGAAAACTGGCTCCTCGACGGCCAGCCCGCCAAGGAGGGCGACCTCGTCTTCGATGAGAACACCGACCTCGTCCTGCCCGATTCCGACGAGCCCTACCAACTGGCTGCACTCCGCGTCGAAGGGTGGCCTTCCACCTACCGGAATCTC
>JBGTCP010000222.1:0-3010 GCA_041748815.1 Chthoniobacterales bacterium | reverse complement strand
GTGCTGCTCATCCTCGCCTTCATGCTGGCGCGGCCTTCGAGCCTGATTCTGCTCGATGAACCGGACGCGCACCTCCACGTGCTCTTGCAGAAGGAGCTTTATGACATCCTGCGCGGCTTGTGCCATGAAACCAAAGGTCAGCTTGTGATAGCCACCCACTCCGAGGTGCTGATCGACAACACTAGTCCGCGGCAGATTCTTTCGTTTTACCGTGAACCGCATCCTCTGGCTTCGGAAGTGGATCGCAGCCAACTCCGCGAGGCGCTCAAGCGTGTCAACTCACTTGAGTTGCTTTTACTTGAGAACGCCAAAGGCATCCTTTATGTGGAGGGAGGCACCGATTTCGACCTGCTTAAAGCCTGGGCAGGTGTGCTAGATCATCCGTTAAGTGCATGGTTTGGCGGCCTGCCTTTCTGGCAGGACAACAAAGGCCGCAATCCCAAGGAAGCCCGCGCTCATTTCTTCGCCCTCAAAGCCATCAAACCCGATATCCAAGCAGTTCTCCTCCTCGACGGTGACAATCGCGACATGCCTGACCGGGAACTCACCGCTGATGGTCTCACGATTTTGCGCTGGGATCGTTACGAGGCCGAGAGCTACCTGCTTCATCCGGGAAGTCTGGAGCGATTTCTTCACCGGGAGAAAGGGGAACTCTTCTCCAAACCAGCATTGGACTATCTCAGAGAGCAAATGCCACCCGCGTTCTTCAGCAATCCGCTGGAAACGAGTAATTTCCTTCGCTCCGAACCTGCCAGCAAGACTCTCCTTCCAGAGCTTCTGATGCGTGTCGGCCTTTCTCTGCCCAAAAGCGATTTTTTCCTGATTGCCCAACAGATGCAGACCGATGAAATCCCTGGTGAAGTGGTGGAAAAACTCAATGCCATCGAGCGGATGGTGGCTATCTCGACGTGATGGTAAAACTTATCGAATCAAAGCTAATCGAACGCACGATTCCTGGAAAACCTAACGAGGTCTTCACTCCGCTCATCAGGTTCTGGCGAAAGTTTGGATAGGAATGAAGTGAAGAAAAACCATTACATTTTCTCGCTCTGTGGTTACAAACGCATCGGCGATAATAACCCCACTCTCTGATACCCAGAGCAACCCAGCCTTCTCAGATCTCTCTAGTGCGAATGACTCTCACGGATCACCAAGCAAAATATCTCGCCCACGATCTTACCCGGCGTTACTCTTCGGACAGTGTCGGCAAGTTGGCCGCAGCTGTGGCTGGTGCTCAGGTGGATCTCAATCCGCATCAGGTCGATGCCGCGTTGTTTGCCTTCAATTCTCCATTTTCAAACGGCGCCCTTCTCGCCGACGAAGTTGGTCTAGGAAAAACCATCGAAGCGGGCATCGTCATTTCCCAACGCTGGGCGGAGCGGAAGCGCCGTATCCTTATCATCACCCCCTCAAATCTTCGTAAGCAGTGGCATCAGGAACTTGCGGAGAAATTTTTCTTATCGGCGACCATTCTTGAAACCCGTTCTTACAATCAGGCTGTCAAAGCGGGCAGTTCGAATCCTTTTCAGCCAGATGAGCCGGGCCCCGTGATCTGCTCCTACCAGTTCGCTCGAAATAAGGCTGAGGACATCTTCACGACACCATGGGATCTGGTCGTGATTGATGAAGCCCACCGCCTGCGCAATGTTTACAAGAGCAACAATGTCATCGCCAATGCATTGAAAAAGGCACTTGAGGGTCGACCCAAGATTTTGCTCACGGCAACTCCACTCCAGAAGTCCCTGCTCGAGCTCTACGGGTTGGTTTCCTTCATCGACGAACACGCTTTTGGCGATTTAAAAAGTTTCCGCCAGCAGTATGCAAACCTGGGGCAGGATGGCACGTTTGATCAGCTTAAATCCCGCCTCGCCCCAATATGCCATCGCACGCTCCGGCGCCAGGTGGTTCAGTATGTTCCATATACGGCAAGGCACGCAATCGTTGAAGAATTCAGTCCTGAGCAAAGCGAGGAGCAACTTTACGAGCTGGTATCCGATTACCTGAATCGGGAAAAACTCTTTGCCCTCCCTCCCGGCCAGCGCTCATTGATAACCCTAGTGCTGCGCAAGCTGCTTGCGTCCTCGACATTTGCCATTGCCGGAGCGTTGCAAACGATGGCAAATCGATTGGGTCGTGATCTGGCCGAGCAGGTAAACCTGCCCCTCATCGACGAATTTGATGACGACTACGAAGGCTTGGATGAAACAGCGGAGGAATGGACCGAAGACGAGGCCAGGGAACCGCTTTCCGAGGAAGACCGGGTGGCTCTTGCCGCTGAGATTTCGGAGCTCGAAAGTTTTTCCGATCTGGCCGCTTCCATCACAAACAATGCCAAGGGCCACGCTCTCCTTCGCGCTCTGAGAGTTGCATTCGACAAAGTCACCGGACTCAAGGCACCAGAAAAGGCGATCATTTTCACTGAATCCCGCCGGACTCAGGACTACTTGCTCCGGCTCCTTTCGGAAAGCGAATGGAGCGAAGGCATTGTTCTCTTCAATGGCAGCAATAACGATCACCGTTCGAAGGAAATCTACGAGGCTTGGAAGATGCGTCACAAAGGCAGCGACCGCATCACTGGCTCCCGGACCGCAGATATGCGTTCGGCCATTGTGGATTACTTCCGGGATGAGGGCCGCATTATGATAGCGACAGAGGCTGGGGCTGAAGGCATCAATCTCCAGTTCTGTTCTTTGGTTATCAATTACGATCTTCCCTGGAACCCCCAGCGGGTCGAGCAAAGGATTGGCCGCTGCCACCGTTACGGGCAAAAGCACGACGTGGTTGTGGTCAATTTCCTCAATAAGAAGAACGCTGCCGACAAGCGTGTTTACGAGCTTCTGGCCCAGAAATTCCACCTTTTTGAAGGCGTTTTCGGTGCCAGCGATGAAGTCCTGGGCGCAATCGGATCGGGAGTCGATTTCGAAAAACGCATCTCCACGATTTATCAACAGTGTCGTGAGCCGGAGCGGATCAGAGAGGCTTTTGATGCCCTTCAACTGGAACTGAGCTT
>JBGTCP010000221.1:0-2471 GCA_041748815.1 Chthoniobacterales bacterium | reverse complement strand
AAAGGTGCATTGGCCAAGCATAACAATCCGACCCTGGAGAAACACAATTCAATCATGAACCGCCTTCCTTTTCTTCTCATTGGACTATTCTCAATCGCTCTTGCCTGCGCGGTTTTATTTTTCGGGCTGTCTTTTTCTCAGACACCACCTAACGCGCACGAGTATGTTGTTCACAATCCGAAGGTCGGCTCCGCTACGTTCCTTCCTATCGTGATACTGGCAACCGTTATCCTCGGGTTTCTGCTATGGGTCTTCGCTCTGGTTCACCTCTTGACCAGCAAGGCAGAGCAAGGAACGGAGAAAATTGTTTGGGCGCTTGTGCTCATCTTTTTAAATGTCCTCGGTGCGATTCTGTATTTTGTTCTCAGACCATTCGTACGCACCAACACTCAGGCGCAGTAGCCACAAAAAAACCTCCGGCACTCGAAAGCGCCGGAGGTTGTTAATTTTTTGACTATGCTCTGAGCTTAGCCGTTGTCTTCGGCTTCAGCCGGAGCTTCGGCGGGCGATGAGATTTCGCCTTGCGCTTCCTCGCCTTTTTCTTTCATGGCGGCTTTGCGGCTGAGTTTCACGCGGCCTTTTTCGTCGATGCCAATGCACTTGACCCAGATTGTGTCGCCTGCGCGGACCACGTCTTCGGTTTTGTTGACACGGAAATCAGCGAGTTCAGAAATGTGGCAGAGGCCTTCTTTGCCGGGCAATGCCTCGACAAATGCTCCGAACTCTTTGGTGCTCACGACTCGGCCTTGATACAGCGCGCCAAGTTCGATCTCGCGGGTCATTCCAAGGATCATTTCTTTGGCGCGGGCCATTGCTTCCCCGTTGGATGAGTAGATGTTTACGCGGCCATCGTCCTCGATATTGATCTCGGCGCCGGTCTCGGCAACGATGCCTTTGATGGTCTTGCCGCCAGGGCCAATGATGAGGCCGATCTTGTCGGGATTGACACGCACTGTCTCGATGCGAGGTGCATACTTGCTCATCTCGGTGCGAGGTGCTGCGAGCACGGAATCCATGAACTCAAGGATCTGCAGGCGCGTTGCACGGGCTTCGCGGATTGCCTGCGCAAGGATCTCGTGGCTGAGGCCGGGCAACTTGAGGTCAAGCTGAAATCCGGTCACACCCGAGTCTGTGCCGCAGAGTTTGAAGTCCATGTCGCCGAAGTGATCTTCGGATCCAAGAATATCTGCCAGCGTCGTGTAGCGGGCCATGCTGCCATCTTCGTTGAACTCAGTGACGAGTCCGACAGAGATACCGGCAACTTTTTTCTTGATCGGAACACCTGCATCCATGAGCGCAAGAACGCCAGAGCAAACCGACGCCATGGAGGTCGAGCCATTGGACTCCATCACTTCGCTCACCACACGCACTGCGTATGGGAAGTCTTCCTGCGAAGGAAGCACAGGGAAAATGGAGCGCTCAGCAAGTGCACCGTGGCCGATCTCACGACGGCTGGTGCCGCCGGTGCGTCCGGTCTCACCCACGCTGAATGGCGGGAAGTTGTAGTGCAACATGAAGGTTTTCTCAGTCTCACCGCCTCCGTAGCCGTCGATGAATTGAGCTTCTTCGCTAGGTGCGAGTGTAGCCACGGCGAGTGCCTGCGTTTCACCACGTGCGAACAAAGCGGAGCCGTGCGTGCGGGGAATCAATCCCACCTCGCCGCTCAATTGGCGGATATCACCAAGGGCACGTCCATCGCAGCGTTCCTTTTTATCAAGGATGCTCACGCGGAAGGCTTTCTTCTGCAGGTAGTCGAAAGCTTCGCTGATGGCGAATCCGCTGGCTTCCGGGAATTTCTCGAGAACTGCGGCTTTCACCTCGTCCTTGAGTGCTCCCACCGCTTTGTTGCGGTCCGCTTTTCCATGAGTGTAAATCGCGGCTTCGATGCGGTCGCCTGCGACTTGGTAAGCGACTTCGAGGACTGCGGGATCGACTTGGAAAAGTGGCACTTCGCGCTTGGGCTTGTTCACTTTTGCAGCGAGTTCCTTCTGCATCTCGATGAGCTGCTTGGAGTGCTCATGCGCAAATGCCAATGCTTTGATGAATTCTTCTTCATCGAGCTGATCGGCAGCACCTTCGATCATGATCACATCGTTTTCATTGCCGACGTAAACGAGATCAAGATCGCTGAATGCACGCTCGGAGTGTGTCGGATTGACGACGAACTCGCCATTCACGCGACCCACACGCACAGCACCGATAGGGCCTGCGAAAGGAATGTCAGACACACACAATGCTGCCGAAGCGCCATTCATGCTGAGGATGTCGGGGTCGTTTTCGCCGTCGCCGCTGAGGAGCAGGCCGATGATTTGGGTGTCGTAAAGGTAGCCCTTCGGGAAGAGCGGGCGCAGAGGACGGTCGGTCATGCGGCAAGTGAGGGTTTCTTTTTCGGAAGGACGGCCTTCGCGTTTGAAGTAACCACCAGGGAATTTGCCAACCGCGGATGCTTTTTCGCGGTAGTCAACGGTCAG
>JBGTCP010000220.1:0-4497 GCA_041748815.1 Chthoniobacterales bacterium | reverse complement strand
CACATCCACGAAGAGTTGATCGTGGAACGGGTAAAGCTGTTCGATGCGAACAATCGCCGTGTCGAGGACATGGTGCTTTTTACGGTAGTCGGCTAATTCATAGTAAATCTTACCACTGCAGAAAATGACACGTGTGACCTTGCCGCTTCCTTCGGGCATTGGCGAATCGAGCACCTCGCGGAAGGTGCCACTCGTGAAATCTTCCTCCACCGAGCTCGCAGCCGGCAGCCGGAGTAGACTTTTCGGGGTCATGACGATGAGTGGCTTTTTGAATTTCCGTCGGGCCTGGCGTCGCAGCAAGTGAAAATACTGTGCCGGAGTGGTGGGGTAACAAACCTGGATATTCTCACGTGCACACATTTGCAGGAAGCGCTCCAGCCGTGCGCTCGAGTGCTCCGGACCCTGGCCTTCGTAGCCGTGCGGAAGGAGCAGGACGAGGCCGCTTGGGTGCTGCCACTTCGCTTCCGCCGACACAATGAACTGGTCTATGATGACCTGTGCCCCATTCGCAAAATCACCGAACTGCGCCTCCCAAAGGCAAAGCATATCCGGGTAATCCAGCGAGTAGCCGTAATCAAATCCCAGCACCGCGGCTTCAGAGAGCAAGCTGTTATAAACGCAGAAGCGTGCTTGATCCTCAGCCAGATTTAAAAGCGGGATGTAGCGCTCGCGTGTCATTTCATCGTAGAGAACGGAATGGCGCTGGCTGAACGTGCCGCGGCGGCTGTCCTGACCGGAAAGCCGCACTGGAGTGCCTTCCAGCAACAACGCCCCGAAGGCAAGCGCTTCGCCATACGACCAATCGTATGGGCCACCGGCCTCGTAAACTTCCTTGCGCCGGTCCAGCAAAATGCGCTGAATCTTTGCCAATACTTTGAAAGTTTCCGGAGTCGTGGTGAGTCCTTTGACAAGTTTCCCGAGGGTTTCTTTTGAAATTGCGGTCTCCACCGTTTCAAAGCTGTAGGAGGGCTGGAAAACTGCTGTGGATTCAGAGAATTTGTCCCTGCTGTCGCCCGCCCCTTCGGAGTTGCTCTTTTTTACTTCCTCCAGCGCGGAATCGAGAACGGAATGGTAGTCGGCCTGGATCTCTTTGACCTGCTCTTCTGTGAGCGTGCCATCCTCGATGAGCTGTTTTTGAAACAAGCTACTGACTGAGGTCTTTTCCTCAATCGCGCGATACAGATTCGGCTGCGTGAAGAGGGGCTCATCGCCTTCATTGTGGCCATGCTTGCGGTAGCAATACATATCAATGATGACATCCGCGTTAAACTGTTGCCGGTAATCGAGGGCGATTTTGGTGACAAATGCAACCGCGAGAGGGTCGTCCCCATTGACATGGAAAATCGGAGCTTCGATCATCTTGGCCACATCCGTGCAATAATGAGTGGACCGTGCATCCGCCGGCAACGTGGTGAATCCGATCTGGTTATTGACGATGATGTGGAGCGTGCCGCCGGTGCGGTAACCTGGCAATTGCGACATGTTGAGCACTTCGGCAACAATACCCTGGCCGGCGAACGCTGCATCCCCGTGAATGAGCACGGGCAGCACTTTCTTCCGCTCCGATGTGTCGCCGCGTTGACGTTGACGCGCGCGGGCTTTCCCTTGGACAACGGGGTCCACCGCTTCCAGATGGCTGGGATTTGCGGAAAGCCGGATCTCCACCTCGCTGCCGTCGCCGGTCGTCCGCACAGCCTTGTATCCAAGGTGGTATTTCACATCCCCGTCGCCCCCGGGAGTGTCCGGCATGTAATTTTCGGAGAACTCATTAAAGACCATCTCAGGCGATTTGTTCAGAAAATTTGACAGCACGTTGAGGCGGCCGCGGTGCGCCATGCCCATCACGATTTCCTCAATACCCGCTCCCGGGCAGTTTTGCAGAATCGTGTCCAAAATGACGATGAGCGACTCGGCGCCCTCCAACGAAAATCGCTTCTGCCCCACATACTTGGTGTGCAAAAAATACTCAAACCCTTCCGCTTCCAGGATCACCCGCAGCAGTCGCTTGCGCTCTTCCAGCCCGATATCCGCAGGCGATCCGCTCTCGATCCGGTCCCGCATCCAATGCCGGACTCTCGGGGTCTGGATATACATAAACTCCACGCCGTACTTATTGGAGTAATTTTGCCGGAGTGCCTCAATGAGCGAGCGGAGTGTGAATTTGAGGCCCGGTAGAAAATATTTTGAAGTGACCTCGCGATCCAAATCCTCTTCAGCAAACCCGAATTCGGAAATCGAAAGCAGCGGCTCCTCCGGTCCGCTCTCGCTCAATGGATCCAGGTGCGCCATGCGGTGGCCTATGTCGCGGAAGCTGTAGATAAGCATATCCACCTGCCGCTGGAAAAGGCTGTCCGGCATCTCGGCCAGCGGAGTCCTATTGGATTCTCCTGCGGATGCAACGGGAGTGGACGGGACGGTGGTGTCCGGGATGGCAGGGGCGGCAGAGGGTTCGTCTTCTGCTTCAGCGCGTTTTTTGGCGTGCACGCATCCCAGTTCAAATCCTTCAAAAAACGATGCCCAATCGCTGCTCACTGATCGCGGGTCTGCTTTCCATTGTTCGTAGGCTTGGTCGAGGAGGTCTATATTTTGGAGATTAACGAGTTGGCTCATGGCGGAGTGCGGATGCGGTTGGAAGGTGTCTACTCACTGTCCACAGATGCGGTGTGTTTTCCAGAAGAATGTCACGGAGTGTGGATTTCGACGTCACGATCAATCAATGCCTCGCCGTCAAATATAAATTTTCCTGTGACGGAATGTCCGTTCAACACTTGAGGCAGCCAGTGGACATCGTCCTTCCACATTTCATCGTATGGCACCTTGTCCAGATCGAACCACATGGGGATCGCCTCATCCGTGATGATGGGCGTGCCGGTATAGTGCGCAGTCCAGAAAACCGAGCAGTGGATGGAAAGGCTGTCCAGGAATTGGAAAAATAACTCGCCGCGCTTCACAGGGTTCAGTGGTTCCACTCCCACTTCCTCGATGGTCTCGCGGATTGCGGATTCCATCATGCTTTCACCCGGTTCGATCTTGCCGCCGGGGCCATTGATTTTTCCCATACCGAAGCCGCGTAACTTGCGAATGAGCAAAACTTTACCGCCGGATTGTATGAAACAAAGATTGGCCCGGACCTGAGGTATCCAGTTGTCCCAATCGATCTGCTGCACGTTGCGGGGGACTAAAGTCATCGCACTTCCCTCGTGGATACTTTGTGTGGCCTCGCTCATGCCGGGCTCACTTCTCGCGGAAGGTGATGCGCGCTTTGGTCAGATCGTATGGCGAAAGCTCCACCTCCACTTTATCGCCCGGAACGATGCGGATGAAATGCCGCCGCATCTTGCCGGAAATATGTGCAAGCACGTTATGGCCGTTCGGAAGATCCACCCGGAACATTGTTCCTGGTAAGACATCCGTGACCACTCCCTGCATTTTAATCGACTCCTCTTTTGCCATCGCGCATAGATTACCGTTCATCTTCTTCTTGGCAATGCCTTTGAAAGAAAAATTTTCAGTCCGCTGAATTTCCATCATCGACATCGACAACTGCGGTGCCGGGCGACTATTTTTTCTCCCATGTCCGCAAAAATTATTGATGGGAAAGCCATCGCCGCCCGTGTTCACGAGACGAATTTTCTGGCTGTGGAAAAATTACTTGCCCGTGGAATCCGGCCCGGCCTTGCAGTCGTCATTATCGGCGACGACCCGGCATCCAAAGCTTACGTCGCGGCCAAAGATCGCAAATGTAAAGAGCTCGGTCTGCACTCACTTAAGATCGAACTTCCTGCCACCACGACTCAGGACGAACTCATTAATTTGGTGCAAGAGCTCAATGCCGATCCAGAGATCCACGGCATCCTCGTGCAGTCTCCGCCGCCGTCGCACATTGATGAAGCTGCGGTCGTGGCCGCGATTGACCCATCCAAGGACGTGGATGGTTTTCATCGCGAAAACGTCGCCCGCCTGGTCATGGGAGATCCCACTGCTTTCGTTCCTTGCACGCCGCTTGGCTGCCAGCGGCTGCTCATGGAATGCGGGATTGAGACCGAAGGCGCGCATGTGGTCGTCCTCGGCCGGAGCATGATTGTCGGCAAGCCTCTCGCTTTACTGCTCATGCAAAAAGGCATCGGTGCGAATGCCACCGTTACCGTGGCCCATTCCCGCAGCAAAGACCTGGAGTCCATTACCCGCTCAGCGGATATTCTCATCGCTGCTATCGGCCAGCCGGAATTTGTGCGCGGCAGGCATCTCCGGCCCGGCGCGGTTCTCATCGATGTCGGCATTAACCGGGTGGAAGATTCCTCCGCTCCAAAAGGCTACCGGCTCGTTGGCGATGCGCATTATGAGGAATGCGCCGAAGTTGCTTCATGGATCACCCCCGTGCCCGGCGGGGTCGGACCCATGACCATCGCCATGCTTATGGCAAACACCATCAAAGCCTGCCACCAGTTTCACGGCGGCTGATTAATCCACAAAAACAAATGCCTGCTTGAGAAATCA
>JBGTCP010000219.1:0-19236 GCA_041748815.1 Chthoniobacterales bacterium | reverse complement strand
TCATCATCGTTCCATTTGCTCACGCGCAGCATTGCTGCAATATGCGGCACCGGATCCGGACGCACCTGCACCATGCAGTCCGACTGCAGGAAAATTCGTTGAACCGCATCCGAGTAGGCTTCTTTCATGGTGGAGTTTTTCTAAAAGAAAAGTAAGCAATTATGGAGCGGTGACAAGAATTGCTTTACTGCCGGAGCCAGGGAGGTCGCGGGTTCGAATCCCGCCAGCCCGACCAGCCCGAGCTAAATTCGCTGCAGTTCCTTATCTCTGCTTCCCGTTAATCGATCAAAAATTGGTGATGCCATGAGAGTGGTGACCACCGCCATGATCACGAGGGCAGCGAAGATCTCATGCGAAATAATGCCGCGTTCCAGGCCGATATTGATGATGATGAGTTCCATCAGACCCCGTGCATTCATGAGCACACCAATGCCCAGGGCCTCACGATTCGGCACCCCGGCGGCCCGCGCTGCCAGCCAGCAGGCAACGCCCTTGCCCAGGATAGCCGCCACCAGCACCGCTCCGCAGACCATCCACAGGAACCCGCTGTTGAGCAGCGCGATCCGCGTGTTCAGCCCGGAGTAAGTGAAAAATAGCGGGAGCAACAAAGCCACCGTCAGCGGCTGAATGCGCTCCACGAGGCCTTTGACCATCAGCCCCCGGGGCATTGCGGTCCCCATCACAAACGCCCCGAACACCGCGTGCAGACCAATGAGATCGGTGAACCACGCCCCCATCGCCATAAATGCCAACCCGACAGCCAGACCCGTATCCGTGAGCGACTCATCTTTAACAAGAAACCTCTCCGCCTTGGAGAGGGCCGGACGCACAAGCATCAGCACCACACTCACATAAGCGATCCCGCCTCCGATATTAAAAAGGCAGCGCGCGATGTCGTTATCAAAGCTCGCCAGCACCACCGCGAGCAAGCACCACGCGGACGCATCGTCGATGGCACCTGCACCCAACGCCACCGTGCCCATGGTCGTACCAGTGAGTTTTTTGAAATGGATAATCCGCGCCAGCATGGGGAATGCGGTGATGCACATCGAAGCCCCGAGGAACAGCATGGCTTCCATGCTGGACGTGCGCGGGGGAAATAACGTGGTGTATTCCATAAGCACCCAGGCCAGACCAGCGCCCAGGATGAAGGGCGCGACCATCCCCGCCAGCGAAACCGCCACCGATGCCCTGAAACTCTGGCGCACAATATCCACCCGGAATTCCAACCCCACAACGAACATGTACAACGCCAGGCCCAGCTGCGAGGCCGGGAAAAGGTAGCTTTGCGTGTCGCGGGTTTGTTGCGTGGAATCCCAAGGGAAGATCCATTCCTGCACCCCGGGCATCATCAATCCAAACAACGATGGCCCCAACATCACACCCGCAATCATCTCGGCAACCACCTGCGGTTGCCCGAACCGCACAGCCACCAAACCGACAATCCGGCACACACACAAGATCACCGCAAGCTGCAGGAAAAAATGAATCGCAAGTTGAAGATTATTCATAGAAATAAGTCGACGCCTGGACACTACAGCAAGTGCACCCCACCCCTGCAATCCCGCATATTAATCGCCTCCACCAGCGAATGGTGATTTACATTCCAATTGTTTGAATTAAGGTTGCTTCATGGGCGACAAATCACCAAAAGCAAATCAAAAAAACGCTTCACAGAAGCAATCAAAGCAAACCACTGCTAACAACAAAAAAAACCAGGCCGCAGCCGCCAAACAATCCGCAGGCCAAGCCAAAAAGAAATAGCCCGGTGCATGCGGGTGTTGGATAATTTTCTCCGTTCCGATTCCCTGAATGAGAAACCATCCATCAGCCCAGGATTGTTCGGTGTCAGCCGGACTACCGTGGGTATATTAAAACACACGCCACCCGGAAAGGGTTGAATCCCTCCCCCCCAGCGCACCCCGTTCCTAATCTTGTGAGACCCGTTTGAATAAGTAGACGGACTTTCCTTGCAAATCCGTCACCCGCAAATCGAGCTCGAAATTTCCGCTTTCGGTCAGGAAATTAACAAGCTCAACTTGACTGCGTTCGCCCGGAATATTGTCTCCAGGTCGACCCAACATTTCCGGATCTTGCGCGAACACATAATCCGACTCTTCAGCCGCAGCCACCACTCGCTCAAGCTCCCTCACGAACGCGGCGCTTCCGGCTTTTACAGGAATTCCTTTCTCCCTTAGCTTGAGCTCTAGATATTCGGGCACAACAGGATTTCCCTGCGTAAACAAGAGCCTCTTCTCAGCATTGGACGTTAATGAAAGATGCTTTAGCAGAGCATGATTAATGAGCATGTTGTTTTCTGCCAGCTGTGGATCAACTCTGGAGGCAGGCGGAAACGAAACCATGCTCAAAAACACGGTGATTGAGCCTGCAAGAAGAAACAATTGCACAGCCATTTGGACACCGGTGCGCGCCACTGGCACTCCACGGATGACGCACGCCATAAATTCCGCGAAATAGAATACGCTGCCAAAAATAAGGAACCCGTAAAATGCCCCGCCAAGGAAAGGGGATTTCATATTGAAATAGCCATTAACAAACCAAAGGGCCGCGAGCATCCACAGTAAGGAACCTCCTCGAAATCTGATCCATAAATCCCTATGCGACAGTTCCCGACCCGCACCCACGAGAAACAAGGCTACACAGGGAATAAAAAAGGAGCCCATATTGGACTCCAACGCGCCACCTTTCAGGTAGTAAAACCAGCGATCAAATGCACTGCCACCGTAGACCCACACATCCTTGTTGGCTCCGAAGCTGTTTTCCCAAAAATAATTGAAAGTCTTCTCTCCGTGCAGAGCTAAATGCCATCCAGTCGTTAGCAGGATGGCAAGCAGCACAAGACCCGTGCGCGAGCACGCCAGCCAGCAGGATGCTTTGCGGCATGCCACCTGAGCAAGAAGCACGAGAAACCAGGAGCCGCCTGCCACAAGCAATGTCATAAGAAACGTGGATGGCTTAGTCAGCAAAGCCAAACCAATGCATACCCCGAAGGCAACTGACCCTTGCCATCTCTCAAGCATATTCCTGCGGGTCAGCGCATAAACGCAACTGCCCGAGAGTACCGTGGCCCACATCATATCCGGACGAAACTCAACGGCCGCCATCGTTGCAAATGGCAGGGTAAGGACAAACAGCACCATCGAGAGATTTGTCACCGGCGGTAACCGCCAGCATAGCGCCATCGTGTAGACAATCAAAGTAAGCACAACTAACGATAATGCCAGGTAGACACTATCGGTGCTCAGTCCAAATACCCCATACCCCAGCAAAGCCAGGAGGACAGCGAATGGAGAATGAAGGTAGCTGGAGAAAATATGCTTCAGTCCCTGCCACGTCCCCTGCTCAACAAACACGAAATAGGCTCTAGATGCCGAGTTCAAATACACAACATCATCGTAGTTACTGATCGTTGAAAGGCGTGCAATATCCCGGGACTCGTCCAGCCTCCAGGAAGTGAAGACCACACTGGCAAGCATGGCAGTCACGATGACAGCAGGTATGAAGATTTTTTTGCCCAAGGGGTCAGGCAATTTACGAAAAAGTGCCCCGCGGTACGCGTGCTCACCAGTTCGAGTTGCCGCATGCAGATGCGATGCGGCAAGCATATTCACCCGCTTCCTTGCTGCAAATCCGACTGATCTCCACGCGTTGGCGAATGAATGCCGCGCCGGCCGGTACAGCACGAAAGCGCAGATGCTCACCAACAGTATGCTTCCGAGGATTATATAAGTCCGCAACCCCGGCAGCATCGAGCGTCGGAACGAATAGACGCGCCCGTTAGTTCTCGGGTCAGTGCCGTCCGAAGCGGAAAAAGACAGCGTGCGACTTTTGATGGCAAACCTTCCATTCCCTAACCGGTCCACCTCAGTGCGTGATTCCACAGCAGGGCCCAGTTGGCGGCCGTCTTCGTAGACTGAAAATAAGCGGGAGGTAAGCTGACGTTGTGCAATGTCCGACCGCAGACGAAAAACCGCACCATACCTCCCATCAGAAGTCGTGTTCTCCTCCAATAGTTGACCAGGCACCATAGTCACGGTATCCCGCACCAACACCCCGTAATTCTCCTGAACAGCGGCGAGACTCAGCAATAGGGCGGAAGCGAAACCTAAGACCCAGATTCCACCCACGACCGTTTTCTGCCGCTTTGTCATTGCAAGACTTTTCCGCTCATACTCGTTGACGATAATTCTGCACGCTTTCAAAGAGTTCTCCGACTAAGTCCTTCGTATATCAGTAAGACTCAGTGGAATAAACCACTAGCCTGTCAGAACTAACGTCAACAAGCTCAAAAATAGGCTGGTCTTGCCGCTACTCAATGTTAGCCTCCCGCGCCATGAGTCAACCTGTTCAAGACCGTCAAACCGTTACCGCCGAAGGCACACCCATTGAGCCGCTGATTCATGGCGTTACGCTCACTCCCGCCGTAACCCATGCGGATGGCCGGGGGACGCTGTGTGAAATCCTCAACGAAAGGGTGCACCCGGATCCCATCGTAAATGTTTACCAGTTCACCATCCGCCCCGGCATGATCAAAGGGTGGCATATCCACCACCTGCATGACGATCGTATTTTTGTCAGCCAGGGCAGCCTCAAGGTGGTTCTCTATGATACCCGTGATGACTCACCGACCTTCGGCATGGTCAATGTGATCCACCGCACGGAATATCACCGGAATGTCATGGTCATCCCCGCTTTCGTTTTCCACGCCCACCAGAACATCGGGAACACCGACGTTCTGTGTATCAGTATGCCCACGCGCGGCTATGATCACTCCAGCCCGGATGTTTACCGCCTCCCGATCGGAAACGATACCATCCCGTATCAGTTCGAGCCGCTGGCCGGGTGGTAGGGATCAGGCTGCACACCATGGACTCCTCCCCGCCTCCACTGGTCAGCGTCATCATCCCCACCTATAACTGGAGCAGCGCCCTGCGCTACGCCATCGGTTCTGTGCTCTGGCAGGAGATGCAGGATTTTGAGCTCATCGTTGTAGGGGATGGATGTACGGATGATTCCGAAGAAGTGGTTGCCTCCTTTGGAGATCCCCGCATCCGATGGCACAACTTGCGGGAGAACACGGGTAACCAACCAGCGCCCAACAATGCAGGCCTGGCCATGGCACGGGGACGCTACATTGCCTACCTGGGTCACGACGACCTCTGGCTGCCTGCACACCTCGGAGCCCTGTCACACGCCCTCGAAGAATCCGGAGCAGATCTTGCATACCCATGGTTGGAGATGGTCGGGCCGGAGCCTGTTCTCATCCGCATAATTTGCGGCATCACCGCGAATGGCGGATACAGCCTCGGGACCAGCTTGGTTCCCACCGGCATCATGCACCGTCGATCCATGGTCGATGATATTGGCCCGTGGCGGAATCACCTCACCATCAATTCGCCCCCCGACCAGGAGTTCGTCGAACGCGCCGTGGCGCATGATAAAAAATTCATCGGCGTAAAGCGACTTACTGCCCTCAAATTTGCTGCCACATGGCGGCCGAATTCCTACGTCGAAAAACCCATTCACCAGCAAGCGGCGTACACCCGACGCATTCTGGCAAATCCAAACTTCGCAGAAGAGGAGCTTTGTAACATCGTCGAGTTTCTTTTCCGCAAGCATCCCGAGAATATCGCACGCAATGACCATGCGACCAATTCGCGCCCCGGCCAATTAATTGAGAGCTCCCGCCGCATGCGGGGCCTTCCTCCCATGCAGCTCCACACAACGCCTCCCCCCGAACACTATCCCCCACTGCCGGTGCCGGCACGCATTGAGCTTGGCGCGGCAGCATCCGCAGCCTACCTCTGGCACGGCTGGAGCGGCCAGGAAGCAGGCTTCCGCTGGACGGATGGCGAGGAAACGCAGATCATTTTTTCTCTCAAGGAGCTCAGGGACACAGAACTACGTGTTCACTGCGGCGCCCTTCTGGTGAGCGGTAAGTTGGATTCTCAAAATGTTCAGATTGTCTGCAATGCTGCGGAGTGCGGTAGCTGGGCAGTCAAAGAGTGGGAGCTCGACACCTTCGCCATCCGCCTGGAAAAGGACTGGCTCGAATCTGAGAACATGCTCACCTTGAGGCTCCCGAATGCCACCGCTCCTCTCAGCATGGTCCCGGGCAACACCGATTGCCGCCGGCTTGCTCTGCGGATCGCCTGGATCGAGCTCGACCCAATACCACAAAATTAATCCTTAAGCTCATGCCAAGATTATGCCGCTGTTCCTCACTAATAGCTTAGTGCGTTTGCGGGATTCCGAACTTTCAAACCTTGCCACGGCTGTTTAAGTGTCCTGTAGTGAATAAGTCCCAACCTTCCAAATCACAGCAAACCGTCACGCCATCAGGAGAACGCATCATGCAGGTCATTGACGGCGTGCGCATCCGGCAACAGGTCACTCAACAGGATGATCGCGGCAGCCTGACAGAGCTTTACAGTCCGGGATGGCAGTTCGATGACACACCGCTCGTCTATCTCTACACGGTCACCGTCCGGCCAGGGAAAGTGAAAGGCTGGGCCGTGCATGACGATCAAATCGACCGCTATTTCTTTTATCAGGGCACCTGCAAACTCGTCCTCTTTGATGATCGTCCAGACTCGCCGACTCACCGTCAGGTGAACGAGTTTTATTTCAGCGAATGCAACCGCAGTCTCGTTTACGTGCCTCCGCGTATTTACCACGCCGTGCAAAATGTGGGCACCAATGATGTCCTCATGATCAACCTGCCGAGCGAACCTTACCATCACGAGGATCCCGACAAACAAACGCTACCGCTTCACAACGAACTGATCCCCTACCGGTTCGACCAATCACTGGGTCATTGATGCCCGCACCGCTTGTCAGCATCATCCTGCCGACCTACCATTGGCCGCAGGTTCTGCGCATCGCGATGAGGACGGTGCTCGATCAAAGCTTCCAGGACTTTGAGCTTCTGGTGGTTGGCGATGCCTGCACCGATGAGACGGAGGCGGTGGTTAAGTCATTTCCCGATGCTCGCATTTCCTGGCACAACCTTCCGGAAAATACCGGCAATCAGGCGGGCCCAAATTCTTTCGGTCTCTCCATCACCCGCGGCAAATATGTGGCCTACATGCATCAGGACGACCTGTGGCTGCCCGGGCACCTGCAAGTCCTCGTAAACGCGATGGAGAAATATTCGCCTGCTCTCGCGCACACCCTCTGTTTGCAGATCAGCCCCACACGCGACACAGGAGCGATGATGCGGATGATCATGGGCCTGCCTGGAACCGGCAAACTCGGCGCCGAACGTCGCGCCATCTACACGCCCGCATTCATGCACTCCACAGAGCGAGCACGCAGCATCGGAGGTTGGGGCAACTGGCGCACATTGCGCAAATCGGTGGTGGCGGATTTTGTGGAACGGATCGCTGGCAAGGAAGAGAGTATTCACTCGATTCACGAGATCTCAGTCATCAAGTTTAACTCTGCCGAGCGCCGCAATTCCTATGTGGAGAAGCCTTGCCACGAACAAACGGACTTTCTTGAAAAACTCCGGTCGCAGCCTGACCTGCTCTATCACGAGACGCTTCTCGCGCTCGAGCACAAGCTGCGGGGCTATGAACCCATCTCAGCGCTTGCAGGCGCCCCGGACAATCCACCTCCGGGTTGGGAGATCTCAGTTTATCGAAAGATGCGTGGCTTGCCGGCAGACGTCCCGGATTCCAGTGCTGCGGATCCTTCACCGAAAGCACCCGGTGCTGAAAGAGCGGTCTTTCATTGGACTCCAGAAAATCACGATACGTTTCGAACCATTGGTTTTCACGAGCCGGAAAAATGGAACGGGAGTTCCTTCCGGTGGTCTTCTGCAGTCAGCGTCCTCGAGGCTCCGATGGATGCTGGAGAATACGAACTTGGAATCGTGGTGCTGCCGCTGAAGACGGCGCAAGGGTTGCGACTGTTGATTAATGGCGTCGAGGCGAAGCCTGAGCTGAATGGAAACAGCATACGCGTTTCGTTCCGACAAGAGGTCAGTGGTGTTCTGCAGCTGACTTTGGTTGCCCCTGGCTGGTATGCCCCTGGAGATACAAGGCGGCTGGGCGTGGCGGTGAGTGACATCTTCTGCGCCTCCATTGCCATCGAATCCTGAGCAGAGCTTGCCAAAAAAGCGACGGCGATTTTGAACGAAGTGAAAGGCCCTTCAATGAACGACCCTGCATGGTTCTCCGTCGCCAGCACTGTTTGATCGGATCGGTGAGAACTACTCCGCCAGAGTGTGGCCCAAACCCGAGCGCTTCGTGCACCTCCGCACCTGGGCCGAGACAGGCAAGTGGTAATTATTTGAAAGCCCGCCTTTTTCGCTTCTGCGGCATTTGAGCCGGAGTTAGCTTTCAGAATCAGGCGGTCTACTGGCCCGGTCGCGCTGCTGCATGGCGACCAGGGTATTGAGGTCGTGACGAAGCACGTTGATCATGTCTTCCAATTGCCTGATCTGCTCGCGGTCCCGTTGGCGTTCCTTCCGAGCTGCTTTGATTGAGAACTCAATGCCCTTACGCGTTTCGAACACCGCTTTTTTCATGAGCGCAAGTTCCTTGGTCCGTCCAAAAATACCGGTGGCTTTACGCTTCTTTTCAATATCCAACTCCAATTGACGAAGACGCTCGAGGCGGTCGCGGGCTAATGCCGGGTGATCATCTCCGCCTGCTTTTTTCTCCCGTGCAGGCACTTCGAGGCTCTGTTGCACGAGGTCGGCAAGAGCTTTGGCAGCAGCCTCGAAAGAGTGAGTGGCAGTGACATGGGCAAAACCGGCAGCAGCTAAATCCAACGTCCGGGAGGTGCGCTCAAAGCACTCCTTCATCGCGCCCGCAGCTTCGCGAATATCCGGCTCCGCCCATCTGTCGGTTGGCGGGTAGTTCACACTGCCTGGTCCTACCTCCACCTCGCGACATGAAATCAGCAGCGAGTTTGACGCATTCATAAAACTGAGGTTGCCCGAGAAAGCGGTCGCTATGCAGGGTTTCCCCGCTGCCATCGATTCAAGCAGAGTCAGTCCCAGCCCCTCGGCACGGTGCAGCGACACGTAACACTCTGCCCGTAAGTGAAGGGCATCCCGGGATGCTACCGGCAGAAAACCATCAAAGAAAAGAATATCCTTACGATGAGCATACCTGGACTGAAGCTCGAGAAAATCGACCGGGCGCTGGTCGCCATTGATGGATTTAATGACACACAGCGGGCCGCCTTGCAGCGACTCGGGAAACGCGGTCACGAAGGCTTCGCAGACGCCATGCGGGTTTTTCCTCTTCACACAGCTTTTGAAATCCATAGAAAACAAAAACACAAAGCGATCACTAAAATCGAGACCGACCCTTAACAAATCCAGCTCCAGAGCAGACGTCCTGACTGAACAGGATACCGGATGAGGAAAAGTCCTTACAGGAATCTCTGCCGGGACCGCTCGACGGATAGCTTCGGCCGTGAACTCACTGCACGTCCAGATTTCATCCAGATAAGGAAAGCTCCGGCACGCGGAGGGTGGCAGGCTGGGCGTCTCCCAGAACCAAACGCCAATCACCTTCCGGTTCTCAAAAAAGACAGAGCCCGTATGGCGCTCCAAAATTGGCATATGCTCACTATTGAGCGAGCATATGCAAACGGGCGCAGGCAAGTAATCCTCCCCGAGATCGTCAGAGGCGATGAAAAAGTCATAGCCAAGCGACGTTGCGGCAGGAAGCGGGCAATTTATGGCTCTGACTTTGAAGCCTGCCAGTTCGAGCGATTTATAAATGGCTCTGGCAGTTTCTCCAAGCCCAAGCCCGAAGTCGAGGAAGCCAACCAGGTCGATGTCATACGTCCTGTCGGATCCCATTGCGGAACTCTTGCTTAGCTCTGAACTCAATACGGCATCAAAGGCGCGATTGGATCACGGATCAACTCTGATTCTCGATTTTTTGCGATTCACGACAACGACGACATGCGTCCCGGAGGCCGGAAACATTTCTCGCTAACCCAAAAAATGCCGATAGGGTTTTTTCTCACCACACGTGACCACCAACATCCAGAAATGAAGCAGGCAGATCCCCTTACAACGACTCCACCCGACTATCTTTATTGGCTGGCATCTTTCCCCCGTTCGGGAAACACATGGGTTAGAAATATATTTTTCGAAGTATTTGGGATGGAATCAGGCACGTGGGACGTCAATGACAAGGGGCGTGTTCACGAACTGGACTGCTTTTCCAAGCCGATGGTTAAGACGCATATGCTGCCGTCACAGTTGATTCACGACAGCACGGACAAAAAGGCAATCTATCTCGTGAGGGACGGTCGCGATGCGATGGTCTCAATTGCACATCACCGCAGCGATATCATCGCGCCCGGAAGTGATTTTATTGACAATATGCGTACCGCCATTCTGGCTGAGAAGGGCAGCTTTTTCGGCGGTTGGTCCGGGAATGTCGAAAGATGGCTGGAGCGTGCAGATCTCGTTGTCCGCTACGAGGATCTACTGGCGGATACTCAAGGAACTCTGGAGAAGATAAGACTGTTCCTTGAGTTACCCGAGGCAGATTACGAAAAATTACCGCGGTTTGAGGACATGAAGCAGGGCATGCCTCGCTATGGATCCCGGGGCGCAAAGTTCTCTGCGGAAGAAAGAAAAGCTCATTCAAATCGATTTTTCCGACGGGGAAAGAGCGGCGCCTGGTGCGATGAGATGCCTCAAGACTTACACGACCTTTTTTGGAGCATCCATGGCGACACCATGCTGAAAATGGGATATCGATACGACGGAGAAATGGAATCCACACTCGATCCGGATCTGGATTGGAAAGTAGCACAGTTGATGGGGCAACCCCTGGCTGCACCCTCTGAGAAATTTAAGATCACCATCGAGGCGAACGAACTGTTTTCACATAGCAGTCATGGGGTAAACCGCCACTTGGCCGTGTTGCTCAAAGAGTTCCTGCATGTACAGAGCAACCCGGATTCCAGATGGGATTTTCAGCTGTTTGCGAACGGGCGTGTGCTCCCATTGATAGCAGCGCAGGACGCATTGGAGAACAGCTTCAAAGACACCAGTGGCGGACTGCCCACCTGCGATCCTGACCGAGTAGCAGAGAAGACAGGAAGACAGCCATCCAAGGGAATTTTCAAGCTGATAGAAAAGGGTGCACGGCGAATGAAAGCATCCCTTCTGATCAATGCCCGGCTGCAGCCCGCGACTGGTGCCAGGCAGGGCCTTGCGCCCGCAGACCACGCGGCCACTTTCGTCGAGGGTTCCGGCGACAACCACGTTATCCATCTTACTTCCCCCCTGCACTACGCTCCCTTTTCCAAAGCACGTTCGCCGATAGTGGTAACCCTTCGTCAGCTTCCGCACCAATCCTCGAAGGTCAGGTTGAAAGACGCCGAAGGGACTTGGAATTTCGCATTAAACAAAAACGCAACCTTCATCACCACATCCAAGGCTGCCGGGATAGAGGCGGCCCGTCTCGCGGGAGATCAGATGCCACCCGTTTCGGTGATTCACGAAGCACCCCGGAGAACCCGCTTTCACCGGAAATCGAACGGTGATGATCGACAGTCTGCATGCAAGAAGTACGGCATCCCCGGCAAGACACCCTTTTTTTTCACGTATTCATCCACGGACTCGGCGAACGAATTGAAACACACAGTACGGGCATTTTTGAAGCTGGTTCAAAAGGATCCTGCGGCCAATATGTTGCTGGTAGTGGGTGGAGCCGCGCGAAGCGCAGGTTTGGATTTCCAGGGGTTTGCCGGATTCAATCCCGACAAAGTGCTGCTCACAGGCTTCATTCAGGATGAAGACCTTCCTTATCTCCTTTCCGAAGCTCTCGCGTTTTGCCATGTGAGTGCTGTTGAAAAGCTCGACCTATCCGTGCTGGAGGCATTGAACTGCGGCACGCCGGTGATCCATGGTAACAACCCCACCCTGTGCGGGACAGTGGGGGATGCGGGGCTTCCCGCCCCACCTTCTGATTCATACGAACTCTCTCTTCGGATGGAGAAGATTTTGACCGATGAAAAGTTGCGGCTGCAACTGCAGAAAGCCGCACTCCAGCGGGCGTCGAGGTTCAGCAGCCGCAGGATGGCCAAAGAAACTCTACAGTGTTATCTTGAAACTCTGAAACGGCATCATAAACCCTGAACCTGCCAACACACCACATCACCTCATGCGCGATCGCTCAAATACCCCATTCGTTTATATCCACCTTGGCATGCCGAAGACGGCTACCACGATGCTGCAGCAATTTCTTTTTGGTGGGCACTCAGAAATATACCCCCTCGGAAAAATGCCCCAGATGCAGCCCAACCCTTACCCGCTCATGGCAACTCAGGAATTGAGCAGGGCAGTGCAGGAAAAGAATTTCACCATTTCGGAATCGGCCATTCAGGACCTTCGTGTGCGCACCCGCGCGGCTGCGGAAAATGGAAAAATTTCCGTCTTTTCAAAAGAAGGTATGTCTGGAGCGCCTGCCAACAAGCAGGGGGTATCGGCGGATCTCCTGAAGGAGATCTTTGGCACCTGCCGAATCCTGCTGACGATTCGCGAGCCACTCAGTTTCATCGAAGCACTGTATTTCCAACATCTGAAAGCCTATCAGAAAGAAAAATCTAACGGATTGAATAATGCTTTCGGCGAGGCTCCGCGATATTTCACCATCGATGAATGGTTTGGTGCGGTCACTCAAGCCGCACGTACCCCGATGACGCACTTTGCCTTCGCTAATAACGCCGACCTTTATGCCGATAGATTCGGGAAGGACAATGTGAAGATTATGATCTTCGAGCAGCTTAAAGCCGAACCCGAAGTATTCTTCAAGGAACTCTGCGGATTTCTAGATATCGATGCTCGCGAGGCTCAGGAGCTCTGCCATGACCGTTCGGCGAATGTTCGCTGGACTGAGACCCCCATCAACCGCCTGAAAGAAATGCAAGCCTGTCCGGAAAAAAGCGCGCAGTTCCAGCGCGGCGACCGCAAGGAAAGAGCCAGCATGCTGGGTCTCGAAATGCATGATGACCCGGCACCCAGGGCCCGCGCTGAAATGAGCGGGGAACTAAAGCAAAATTTACAGGACCTGGCACGGGATTCGGTCCGCAGGCTGGAGCGCGACTGGCACCTGCCACTCTACAAATACGGCTACCAGTCGTGATCCGGCCAAAAGTGGGAATATTATGCCTGTGAGCGCACGGCTTTCAGACGTTCCGACATTTGCCGGGCAATCGTCTCCGGGGCCATTAATCGGCCTATATCCTCACTTCCGATCAAGCCCTTTGCGTGTGCCTCGTCACGATGGTCTAAGACCTCACGCATGAGGGATGCAGCGTGAGCCACATCGGGGTCCGCCCATGTGGATCCCGCTGGATACGTCAACGTCCCCGCCGGCACTTCGCACTGCGACCAGGAGACCAGGTAACTATTCCGGGTGTTGGTGTAGTCCAGGTTTCCCGAGTACGCTGTGGCAATCACTGGTTTGGAATGTTGCATCGCCTCGGCCATCGTGAAACCAAATCCTTCACTTCGATGCAGCGACACATAACAATCACAAGCTGAGATCAGAGCCTGTGTATTTTCGTAAGATAACATCTGCGTAAGAAGCCTGACACCCGCCTCCGCAGCCGCATTTTCCAGAGACGCAAACTTCTCAGGGTATTGGTCGCCCCGTGCGGCCTTTAAAACCAAACACGCCCGGTCGGATGAACGTGTTGCCTGCCGGAACGCTTCAATGACCGCAAAGGGGTTCTTTCTCTCCAAAGTGCTGCTCACATCAAAGATATAGAGAAAAACAAACGTGCCTTCATCTAGCTCCAACCTTTTCCGCATGGCCCGTGCTGCCGGCTCCCAATGTTTCTCAATGGCAGGCATCGGGGGCCAGATCACGTGTGTGGGGATATTCCATGAGCGCAACGACTCCGCAATAAACTTGCTGTACACCCACATCTCCCGCAAATCGGGAAGTGGCTCAGACCCCGGAGGCGGCTCCGGTAATTCCCATGCATAGTGGGCGATGCGCTTCACGTGCGCACGCTCATACAAGCCAGCCTTCCGGTAGCTCTCCAAGTAAAAGGGATCCGGCGTAACATGCAAAAGTGACAGATCTCCATGTTCCTCACTCAGGAAATCCGCACCCCGGAGTGTCAAGTCGCGGCCTTGCAGAATGGGAATGTTGCGCAGCCAAACCTTCTCGCCAGCCTGCCTGAGCGCCTCCACGGATAGCATGGCTGATCGTTGTAGTCCCGAACGAAACGTGAAGTGCCCCATTACCAGCACACCGTCGTTCAAAGCTGGACGGTGGTTTAGACAGCTGACTTCGTCCCTCAGCCTCGCCGGGGCGGACGATGCATCCATCTGCCATTCAGGAGTCAGTGCCCGGGTTATCCCGACCAACTCGCTCTCATCGCCTTCAGCCTCATAAAGAAACCAGAGCGCATCTTCCATCGTCCAGCGGGCACCTTTGCTTCCACGTTTAAGCAGCCACTTGGCAAACTCTCCTCGACCTTCCTGTACAAGGCCGAGTGGATGTTTTTGCCGGATTTTGTAATCATGCACAAAATGGTCTAATATGACTTCCCCGGGTTTACGGAGAAATGCGGCATCCACAAGAGCCAAAGCAATCTCCGGATCCCTGAGCCGTTTGTGGATTTGTTTCGTGATCCAGGCATGAAACGCCTCACCCGGACCCGAAGAGAAAGGTGCCGGGAACCGGCGTTGCAGTAGCAGTGAGTCGCGCCAGACGCCCATGATCACGCGCATTGCTCCCGGGACGTCCACCCCTGCGTCGTCCCAGTTCCATCGCAGAACATCCGGGGCGGTTTTCTGCGCTACAGGAAGCCAGTCCGGCACCGGAGACCGGCGCAGCAAGGCCAAGGAAGAATTCAAGGCCGGACGCAATTTCATAGAGTATTGAGCAAAGTAAAAAAAATCTTACGGCCCTCTAGCGTAACCCCCATTCACCCTCCGGTGCAAAAGAATACTCAGTTGTGACCAGTCTCAGAGAGTGGGAACAAACAATGGCCTGGAGTTTAAGGGACATCGGAGGCTTCCGCGAGAGTGGCTCGTCAGCCTCATGCATGAGCTGTCAGTTCTCTTCATCCTCAGTCGAATCGCAGAGAATAATCCGTATGTTCAATCGTCAGACGCGGACTATAGTAGGGGTCATGGGCGATTTCTTCTCTCCACTTCTCCCACATGTATTGCTTCTCTTTGTCTGAATCAATCCGGGGGCGCGAAGCGCTTTCATGATGGATCAGCTCAGCGTAAGGAGTATAAACAATCGAATAACCTGCCCTCCTGAGCTTGAGGCAGTATTCCACGTCGTTGAAGCTGACCGGCAAATGCTGTTCGTTCAAACCGCCACAACTTTGATAGAGTGCTTTCTTCGTCAAAAGGCAAGCGCCTGTCACCGCGCTGCAATTCCGGATCACGTTCAGTAATCCGCCGCCGGCCAGTGTGTCCGGTTGAAGACCCCGGAAGGCGTGGCCGGCGAGGCCAAAGAGGCCTACGATGACCCCACCGTGCTGGATGGTTCGATCCGGATAAAGCAGCTTCGCTCCCACGGCGCCGACTTCCTTCCGTTGAATGTGTTCAACCATCGCCGAAAGCCAGTCCCCGTCTATCACGCGCGTGTCGTTATTGAGAAGCAACACCCACTCGGACTCAGCCTCTGCCACTCCTCGATTATTCATCGCAGAATAGTTGAACGGCCCCGCGTTTCCAAGACCTGCGGCACTTCCCTGGAAGCGGGTCTTTCATCTGTTGTTGACGGATTCCCTTCCTCGAACCTGTAACAAAGCACCTCGGGGATATGATGAATGTTTGCTGTGGCTTCAGTGACTCTCAACAACAGGTCGTACATACCTGCTTCACCGGGTCCCATCCTCATTCCTCCACCGCTCGATGCCGCCGATGCACGAACGAAATAAAACCGCCCGATGTAGTTGAATGAAAGCAGGAGGTCAGGCGACCAGTCCGGCTTGAGAAACATCTTGCGATAGTGCCCCTCTTCGTCGCTTACGCCCTCATCCGCATAAATTACGTCAGCATCCGGCTGCTCCGCTAGAGCCAATTCGACCTCAGCAACCGCATCGGGCGCCGCATCCTCGAGTTTCGTGATAAGCGATGCTGACTTTTTGACGCCTTTGCGCTGCGTCTTTAGCAGCTTCATCGCTCGCTCGCCTGTCCGGGCTTGCAGCCGCTCGTGCACCAGAGCGTTATGAACAGCCGTCGCTTCCGCCTGTATCCGAGCCAGCTCATCTTGCAATACCCCGGTCGGAAGCAGCCGGCCGGAACGACCGATCGCACGGCTCCCTAAACGGGAAATTTCATGCTGCGGGGAAAGTTCCCTCTTATCCATACGCCGGAAGATTCTCTGCCAGGAGTGTCCCTCGCACTGCGGCCCATCCGCCGGGTAGATCCTGTCCCCGCCTGGAAAAATCCGGCCGTGTAGCAAGAGCGTGACGCACCTGGTCCCAGTGGCAGTCGAGTTGGGGTCGAGCTATCTGCATGACACGCTTCCACGCTTCCAAAGGCTCTGCAAAAAATCGGCCAGTGGCCTCCATCGCCGATTGCCAGTCGCTATAAAACCACGACTCCAGATCGAACTGCTTCAGGAAGCCGAGGAACTTGTTGTTCTCCGGCAATCCATGATTCCCGGCTACCACCATGGCACGTTTGCCAAAAGCGCAAGCTGTAATCAGCCCGTGAAGCGAACAGCCGATGTATCCATCGGAGAGCGCGATGCAGGCAACCACCTCTCGCGAAAGCGGTGAGACGGGCCTTGGCTACTTCGAGCGTCGCCTGCGGTGAAACCTCTCTATTGCGCTGGAACTCACTGGGGACGAGTCTGCTACGCGCACACAGCAAAGTCAAACCTATGCGTCAATGAAAGGGAGCCTGAGCAGTTCCTCTGATGGTTGCTGTGGATGGACAAAGAATATCGCGGACGGGGGCCCACTTTCCAGGAATGATTTGCCATGTGAAAGGAATGCCTGTTTTGTCTGAGTACCGTGAAATTTCGTGAACTTATATTTCATATCGGACTGCACAAAACCGGCTCAACCAGCATCCAGAATTGGCTCCTCAAGCACCGTGAGCTCCTTGAGCGGAAATACGACATCTACTACCCGTCGTTTGCGGCCAACCACAGTTTCCACTTCAACTCCTGGTTCCACGCCCCACTTCCGATCAACCATCTCAACGTTCAGGATGGAGCTTTCACACCAGAAGCGGTGGCAGAAGCAAATGCCCGCCGCATGCAGGAGTTTATGCGGGAGGCTGAGGCGTCCACTGCCTCGAGAGTTCTGATTTCTGCAGAGACATTGAGCCAGTTCCACGCGGAGAACCTGCAGAATCTCATTGAGTGGGCGCATACAATTGCCGGGAGGGTGCGGGTCGTTGTGTTCCTCAGGCATCCAGGAGAATGGCTCGCCAGTCTTATGCAGGAGAACCTGAAAGGGAAACGGCCGGTGGACGACATGTCTCTCATAAGGCGCGGACTGGATTCTGTGGTCGATAGTCTCGATCGCTGGCGGGAACTGGTTGGCAAAGATGCATTTCACCTCCGGGACTTTCGGGAAGCTTGTGAAAGTGAAGCCGGCTTGCTGGGGACATTCTGTTCCCTCGCGCAGATCTCCCCCGAAGTGACGAAAGAGGCAGGCCCGTTGGTGCGAAGCAATGAGTCGCTCAGTGCTGAGGGTGCAACAGTCCTGGCCGTAATCAATGCCCGACCAGATATTACGATCCACGACTGGACCAGCCTGAGCGCTTATAAACGCATGGTGCAGATGTGTCGTGAAATCAAAGGCCACCGATTCACTGTTCCAGAAACCTTTATGCAGAAGGTTCCGGTCGCATTCAAAAGCGGCGTGGACAGACTCAAAGCAGACTATGGAATCGAGTACGACCTGGAAAATTACGACACTCCAGGGCATGGGTTGTCGACGCTGACTTCCGAAACCGCGGAGTCGCTGGCAAAGTTGATCGTGCGCATCGCCAACTCATCACACGCTGAAGAGATAACCCGGGAAAAGGCGAGAACGACTCAGTTGCGCGAAGAAAAAAAGGCGCTCAAGCTTGCACTGCAGCATGCTCAGACCGAGGGAGAGCGAAGTTTGGTGCTTAAGCTGGTGAATCCATTGCTCAAATTTGAGCGGAGTATTCACAAGCGGATCAAAAGGATCCATGGAGATAGGTAATACCCTCGGTCAGAGCAGCTAACGCAAACCCTCCATTCCGCGTTCTACCAGGGTGGGGGCTTTTTATGACGACTAATGGTTTGCCATAGAAAAGGAATGCAGATTTGGTGGGGCACCATGAAATTCCGTGAGCTCATCTTCCACATCGGCTTCCATAAGACCGGCTCAACCAGCCTCCAGAACTGGTTGCTGCAGCACCGTGAAATTCTCGAGAAAAACTACGACATCTACTACCCGTCATTTGCTGCGAATCACAGTTTTCACTTCAATTCGTGGTTCAACGTTCCCCTGTGGGTCAATCATCTCAACGTCCTGGAAAAGGCCTTCACTGCCGATGAGATTGCGGAAGCAAATGCCCGCCGCATGCGGGAATTTATGGCCGAGGCGGAGGCAACATCCGCCTCAAGAATGCTGATCTCCGCAGAGAATTTAAGCGCCTTCGAACCCGCGAAGATTTCCAGTCTCATGGATTGGGCTCAAACTATGGCAGGGAGAATACGGGTCATCGGATTCGTCAGGCATCCGGGAGAGTGGCTCGTCAGCCTCATGCAGCAGGCGCTCAAAGGGAAACGGCAGATGGACGGGATAGCATATTTCAGGCACGGTTTTGATTCTGTCGTGGATCGACTGGACCAATGGCGCGAAGCCGTCGGCAAAGATGCATTCCAGATCCGTGATTTCCGCCAAGCCTGCGAAAGTGAAGGCGGTTTGTTGGCGACGTTTTGTGCGCTCGCAAAGATCGCTCCAGAAGTAATACAAAATACAGACCCGTTGCTACGCATCAATGAGTCGCTCAGCTCAGAAGGTGCAAGCGTTCTTTCCGTAATTAATACCATGGCGGATGTGGACATGACAGACAGCTCCAGCTTGAATACCTATCTCCATATGGTGCAATTGTGTCAGGAGATCCAAGGCCAGCGGTTTACCGTCCCGGAAGCATTTCTTCAAAACATCTCCACAGAGTTCAAGAGCGGGGCGGACAGGCTCAAGGCGGGGTATGGGATCGATTATGACCTGGAAAATTACGCCATCCCGAAGCATGTC
>JBGTCP010000218.1:0-5589 GCA_041748815.1 Chthoniobacterales bacterium | reverse complement strand
ACCCCCGTAGGTGGAGACTTCATACTCCCTGCCCACGGCTTCGCCGTTCTCGTCAAGTTTCTCGACTTCGCGGGAGTTTACGGTTGCGAGGTAGTAGCGCAACATGTGCTCGGTGTGGTTGCGGCTGAGTGCCGGCTCCAGTACGGTCGTCTTGCCCTCTGCACAGAGCCCGGCGAGGAGGATGGCGCTTTTCACCTGGGCGCTGGCCACGGGTGAGCGGTAAGTGATTCCCTTGAGCTTGCCTCCGGTGATTTTGAGCGGCGGTGTCCCTTTGGCGCCTGAGGTCTCGAACTTCGCGCCCATTTGACTGAGCGGGTCTGTGATGCGTTTCATGGGACGCTGGCTCAGGGACTCGTCGCCCGTGAGCAAGCATTCAAATGGCTGGCCGGCGAGCAGGCCCGCGAGCAAGCGCATGGCGGTGCCGGAGTTCCCGCAATCCAGCTCGCTTTCGGGTTTCTGGAATATGCCCTTGGCCCCATGAATGATGAAAGTGGTAGGTTCCGGCTGCTCGATTTTTATCCCAAGCTGTTCGAGAATTTTAAGAGTGTTCAGGCAATCCTCGCTGGCGAGGTATCCCGTGACCACGCACGGGCCATTCGAGAGTGCCGAAAAAATAGCAGCCCGGTGAGAAATGCTTTTATCGCCGGGAACACGGATTTCGGTGTCGATCCGTGGAGCTCTTTTAACTTTAATCGATGACATGGTTAGGTGGTGGAATCGCGTTGCGCTTTTGCCCGCTGCAGGAAATCCAGCAATGCGGACCGGTCGTTATTTTCCAGCGCGGTCACAACGTCCTGCAGTTTCAGGCTGAGTTGTTTTGCAGCGGGGATGATTTCGTCGCGGTTCTCCAGCAAAATGTCAAGCCACATGCCGGGGGCACCCGCAGCGATCCGTGTGGTGTCCCGGTAGCCGCTGCCACCAAATGTCGAAGGATCCACTCCTGCATCCGCAATCACCTCGACCAGTGCAGCTGCTGCCAGATGCGGCAAATGACTTACCTGCGCAACAATACGGTCATGCGTGGTTGGGTCGATGATGCGCACATGCATGCCCAGCCTTTGCCAAAATCCCACCACCGCATCCACGGTCTGTTCCGGCGACTCTGCCAAAGGTGTGACCACACAATTCGCTTGTCGAAAAAGATCCGGCCGTGCTGCGGCAAGGCCAGTGCGTTCCGAACCCGCCATCGGATGGCTGCCGATGAAGGGTGTGCGATCTCCGAAGATGGGCGTGAGGGTTTCGCACACGGAGCGTTTGGCGCTTCCCACATCCGTCACGATGGTCCTGTCACTGAGATGGGGTGCGATTGCCCGCGCGATGGAAGGCATGGTTTCGATGGGTGTGCAGAGAATAACCCATTGGCAGTCTTTAACCACCTCCGCGAGATTGGTGGAGGTGAAATCTGCCAGCCCCATGGCGGTGGCTTCCTCCAGCGCTGCTGCGCGGCGTCCTCCGAAGTGCACACGGATGCCGGGATCCACTGTTTTGAGCGCACCTGCGAGTGACCCGCCAAGCAGGCCGGTGCCAATGATTGCCACAGAATCAGAGAGCATGAGAAGACAGTTCTACCCGCACCTCCGAGGAAGGTGCATGGAGCGTTGCATACTGATGGGTGAAAATTCCGCCCTTGTTAAGGAACGAGGAAAATTTTCCCAGTGAACGGATCTTTGACTTCCGTGCCGGATGGGAACCCGCGCACATCGACGTATCCTGAGTAGGGGGAATGCGGGCTGGTGACAAAGCCGGGTTTATCGGGCACAGGCACGCCGTAAGGGTAGTTACGAATTTCCGGAGCGGGCGTGGGAGTCGGAGCAGGTGTGGCAGCTGGTGCTGGGCTTTCCGCGTAGGCCGGGGCTGGAGTGGGCGTCGGACGGGGAGGAAGTTGAACGGTTTGCTCCTCTATGATGGTGGTGCCTTGCCATCCAAAGCGTGGATCTTGAGGGTTTTCCTGTGGTAACGGCGTGCATGACCAAAGAAGTGAAAGGGCGAGAGATCCAGTGCTGAGTGTGAGGAATTTGTTCATCGTAGTCAGAAGTTATTTATCGCAGTGCTGGAAGAAAAACAACCACTATTTACACAGCTCCCGGATGGTGGACGCATCTCCGAGAGAGCAAAGCGCAGATCTGAACCAGCTTCCATTTGTGCTGGTTCGCGTTCAGAATACGTTTTATTGTCAATAAAATGCTTGCGCCTTCTCTGAGTAATTTTCATTTGTTTGTCTCCGGCTTTCAGAAGTGCGGTACCACCTCACTCCACCAAATTATCGCCACTCATCCCGAGGTCCGCACCTGGAAACGTGACCTGTTTCCTGACAGGCCGTGGCGCAGCAAAGAACCGCATTTTTTTAATAAACCTGGCGAGCCGGACATCGCTTACTACGAGAGTTGTTTCAACGGCGGTGGACGGGTCCGGTTGGATTCCACCCCCAACTACATCGTCTCGAAGAATGGAGACTGTGTGCATGAAATTCTGCGCCATTATCCTCAGGCCCGTTTTATCATTCTTCTTCGGGACCCTGTGCAACGGGCTTTTAGTGCGTGGAGACATTGGTGTGAGATCGATCCTCAGGCCCGTTGGGACCTGCCCAACGACCCTCGAAGTTTTCACCGGTCTATCCTCAATGAAGTAAATGATGTTCCCCGCAAAGTCCTCGCTTCTCCGCTGGTCGCCACGGGCTACTATGCCGACTGGTTGAAGCTCCTGTTTCTGCACTGTCCGAAAGACCAGGCGCTAATTCTTTTTTCTGATGATTTAAATCACAACTTTCAGCAAACCATGCAGAAAATGACCGACTTCACAGGGCTGACTGATCACGCATGGACATCGGTTCACCATCATGTTCGCAACGCGGAAGGATGGCAGCCGGACCGGAATTCCGCCGCACTGCTCAAAGAAATCTACCGCCCTCATGATGATGCATTGGAGGCGCTGCTGGACTCTCCGCTTCCCTGGCGAGCGCCCCGCCCGGCGAGGCCTTCATCGGCGGTGTTTGCGTTGACTCCTGCTCCCCGTCCGCCGCAAAAAAAAATGATCCGCTTGGTGGTGCACTATTCCAGTGTGAATGAAGGCTTGGAAGGCGTGCACGTAACCCGCCCGTTGAAACTCGCGGAGAGTCTCAAAGAACAAGGACACTCGGTTTCTTTGTTGGCAGCTCATTACAATGATCCGCCTTCTGCGGAGTGGCTGGAAATATTTGAGGGCTATGACATAGACATCCTGCCGTCCATTCCTGCTGTCATGAAGAAAGGGGCCGTATGGCAGGTGGCTCTCAGCACAGCGCTTTGCGCCCACCTCATTCAAGAAAAATGGGATGCGGTGCTTCTGCCTGGTAACTCAGGTTTAGCGTATCAGTTTCTGCAAAGGCTTAATCAGGGGCATCACCCATCCCCCTGTCTTGCTGGTTTGTATTTCCACCAATCTCCTTTTGTGCGATTTGCGCACGAACATAAATTCTTTGTTCACAAGCCGGATCAGATCCAGAGTTGCTGGCTGGAGATGCGCTGTGTCGAGCTCTCGGAGGTCGCGGTTTTCCCGGAGGATGAGGACATCCAATTTATCCTGGCACTCGGCAAAAAACCATCGGGCGGAAGAGGGAGAAATGAGAAAAACTGCTATTCGTTTGAGGGAGTTTCTTTTGAAAAATGGCTGAAGGTATGGGATCGCGAGATTCCTGCTTCTTTCTTTCGTTGCGACGGGCTGGCCGATGATGTGCCTCCAAAAATCAGCGTGTGCATGGCAACGTGGAATCGCCATGACGAGCTGGAACGCACGATCAATGCATTTTTGGATCAAACGTGGCCGAACCTTGAACTGGTGGTGGTTAATGATGGTTCCCATGAACCTGCCGCTCTGGTGATGCATGAAAAACTTAAACCATTATTTCAAGAAAATGACTGGCTCTGGATTGACCAGGCCAATGCGGGTCCCGGCGCGGCGCGCACCACGGCTGCGAGACATGCGCGGGGCGAGTTGCTGCTGTTTGCTGACGACGACAACATTCCGATGCCGCATCATGCGATGTCCCTCGCCATCACTTTGCTGGTGGGTAATCATGACATCGCTCTCGCACACATGGTGAAGTTCGCGCCGCCGGATCTGCCGCAGGACATCTTTGAGGGCACCCAGTGGTGGATGCCGACTGGAGGAGATCTGGCGACGGGTGCATTTACGAACGTCTTCGGCGAGACCTCGATGCTAATGCACAAAGAAACTTTTTTCTCCGTTGGCGGATTTTCTTTGGACAATTATGCAGGTGCTCCCGTCGAAGAAGACCGGCTGCTCCTCACCAAGGCAGTGCTGCAGGGCTATTCGATTGCTCATTTTCCCGAGCCCACTTATTGGTATGCTGACAAGCCGGGAGCGCGCCACAATGAATACAATTTTCACGCATGGTCCTGTCAGGCTGCTGTTGCCGACCTTTACGCGAACGAAATTGACCCGCGTTTAAGAAACATCTTCGAATTCGTTGCCGAGGCATGGGATCCCATAAAACTCAGACTCCGTGAGAAATCGGATTCCAAAGAACTCGAGAAGCTCAGGAAGGAGAATCAACGGCTCAGGGATACGCTGACCCGCTTGTCGAGTGTCTCTCATAGCATCCTCCAAAGCCGGCGTTGGAGATTGGTGAATTTGCCCCGCCTGTTGAACGCGGCGAAGCGCACCTATAAACCACTCGAAGCTGAACTTGACCGCGTCGCTGAGAAGCTCTCGAAAAATTGTCAGCCACCCGCTGTTCCAAATGATGAGGAGAACAGAGACTCCCCAAAAACACTTTGACCCGGGCAGCTCACTGGAACGTACTAAATTGCATGAAACGTCTTAACTTCGCTTGTTACATCTTATTACTGACTGGGCTTCCTCACTCTCAAGCTAAGGACGCTCAGATCGAAGCACGCAAGATTGCCGAAGCTGCCGGATTGGAAGCCTTCGACGACGTCTCGCGCATCGCTTTCACCTTCAATTTAAAGCTGCCGGATCGGGAGGTTTCGCGTTCATGGGATTGGAACATTGCTCAGAGCACGGTGACCAACAGCGACGGAGTGACCTATGATCCGACTGCGGTCGGTGAGGCGGAAAAGGAAATGGACTCGGCATTTATCAACGACAAATACTGGCTTATTTTTCCATTCCATCTGGTCTGGGATTCCGGCACCACAATCACTGTGGAGGAAGAAAAAATCGCGGCTCCGATTTCGGGCGAGTTGATGCATCAGCTCACGATTCAATACTCCGAGGGCGGTTACACGCCGGGGGATGCTTACGATTTGCTGTATGATGATGACTATGTGGTTCGCGAGTGGATTTTCCGCAAAGGCGGAGCCGCCGAACCGTCCCGCATTACGACGTGGGAAGGTTATGTGGAGCACAAAGGACTGCAACTAGCCACCGATCATCGCGGCACCGATGAGTTTCGGATCTGGTTTACGGATATAAAGGTGGAATGAGTTTTGCAGGATCTCATCGACATTTTAAGAGTGTGTCATGAGAATTATGCTGAATGATGAATCCCTCTGATGTTGTTGCGCGGCTGCAGGAGAAATTTCCGCCCGGGCGGTTGTTGACGGCGAAGGCAGACTTGCTGCCGTATGG
>JBGTCP010000217.1:0-2599 GCA_041748815.1 Chthoniobacterales bacterium | reverse complement strand
CCACGCTGTGGAGATTTGTTGATAAAATGGTGCAAAATATTCGATTTGCACTGCCTCATTAAATTTCAGCAATGTTTCCCGCGCAAGGCCTTCCAGTTCGATGCGGGAAGGGAGGTCAGCGGTGGCGACCACTTCGGCGACTGAGGCGGTGGACGGGGCGGACTCCTCGGTCGATGGTGCAGCCCGCTCGCTGGATTCCACGAGTATGGCGCCTGTGGCGGGGGAGACCATGGAGACCACTTTCCATTTGCCGGCCTCCCGGGCCAGCCGGAGAGAAAGTGTGAACGGCTCGGCGTCATCGCGGAAAAAGTCGCCGGTCAGATTCGCCTCGGTCTCTCCAAGCGCTGTGCGGGTCCAACGAATATCCTGCACTTGATCGAGTTCGTTCCGGAGGATCGCACGTTCAAAAGACTCAAAAGAAAGACGTTGCACCGAGGCTGAGCTGGAGCGGTATGCGTCGTAAATAAGGTCATCCCGCAGGAGTTTAAAAAAATTCTCACAGGAAGTGATCGGATCTTTTCCCATAGAGGGTGAGATCTGCCGGTAAACCAGCAGGCCGCCTGCCGCCAGCAAAACCAGTGACAAAAGAATGAGAAGAAAACGTTTCATAGAGAATGCACAGCGTGCAGTTTATGCAGCAGGGCAGCGGATGCCGCAATGGCAAAACAATGCGCCTTTTATCGAGTCCCACTTTTCCGCACTTGCGCACAATCGGGAGGTCACCTTAAGTATTCACTGATGATACCCGACGACGACTGGCTCACTAAAGTTCGCGCCCGCCTGGATACCCATTTCATCAAGACCCCTTCTGTGCACGCCTCGTCATTCATTGCGGATGGAGCAGTGGTGGTTGGAGATGTGACTCTCGAGGCCGAGTCCAGCGTCTGGTATCAATGCACGCTCCGGGGCGATATCAATCGCATCCACATCGGCCCGCAATCCAATGTGCAGGATAACACCGTCGTCCACCTCGCCGATGACTACGGAGTGCGGATTGGACAGCTTGTGACCATCGGGCATTCAGCCATTATTCACGCCTGCACCATCGACGATGAGGTCCTCGTTGGCATGGGGGCCACCATCCTGGACGGGGCAGAAATCGGCGCACGCTCTATCATCGGAGCGAACTCGCTGGTCACAGGGAATACGAGAATCCCTCCCGGCTCGCTGGTGATGGGATCGCCCGCCAAAGTGGTGCGCTCCCTCGATACGGAGCAGCAGAAATCCATCCACATATGGGCATTAAAATACGTGGAGGTCTCGCGACGGTTTCTGGAACGGCAGCAAAACGGCGAACACTCTTGAATGCAAGGGCCGGTAAGAGCGCGGATTATCCTGCCCGTTTCGAGACTCCTGAGAGGCCTGCGACACTGCGCTTCTGAGTGGACGTACAGGAATTGTGAGTTACGATAGATGCTTCGATGAGTGAACCTACAACCCTCCGCAATCCCATTAAACCCGTCCCCCCGGTCGATCTGGAAATCAAAGATGCCCAGATCATTTTTCAGAGCATTTGGAAGGATTTGCAGAAGGACTTCGGCAACGAAAACCTGCGCTTTCCCAAAGAACTTATTCTGCTCGGTGGTGCGCCTGGCTCCGGTAAAGGCACAAACACGGAATTCATCCTGCAGGTCCGCGACATCACCGCAAAACCTATCGTGGTGAGTCAGCTCCTTGACAGCCCGGCGGCGGAGAAAGTCAAAGCGCAGGGCGGCATGGTAGGCGACCGCGAAGTCATCAACATCATGTTCCGTAAACTGCTCTCACCGGAGTATTTGAACGGTGCGCTTCTGGATGGATTCCCGCGTACTGGCGTGCAGGTTGAGTGCCTCAAAATGTTGTACGACGAAATGGTGTCTCTGCGCAGGGAGTTTGCCGAGACGCCGTTGGCGAGTCACTTTAAGCAACCTATTTTTCAAGTGATGGTGCTTTTTGTGGATGAATCAGAAAGCGTCGCACGCCAGCTGAAACGAGGCCGCCAGGTTATCGCTCATAACGAAGAAGTGAAGCGCTCGGGGGTGGGGGAATTGTGGGAAGAGAGACCCACCGACTTCAACGAGGATCTTGCACGCAACCGATACCGGGTGTTCAAGGAAAAAACATATGACGCGCTGGTCTCATTGAAGAAAATTTTCCACTACCATTTCATTAATGCGCAAGCCCCCCTTCAAGTCGTGCAGCAGAATATCCTGCGCGAGCTGGACTACCAAAGCACGCTGGAGCTGGATCCGCGCACATACGACATGCTGCGCAGGCTGCCGGTCTCATCCCAAATCGGACGTCATGCCCGCCAGGAGCTGGTCCGCCGGCTGGATGCTTATGCAATCGATGACCATGAGCGGTTCGAGCACACGTGTGGATTCATCGAAACAAAAATCATGCCCATCGTCATGAAGCACGCCATGAGCGGCGAGGCTCACATTAATACGGAGGACGGACTTTTTGATAATCCGCTGTCTATCGCGATGCTCATCGACGTGATGACAGAGCGCGGTTTTCAAGTCTCCGTGGACATTCATCGGCAGGAGGTGCCGGATCATTTTGATATCGAGACAGGGCAAATCCGCTGCCGTGTTAAAAAAGTGATGCGCACCACCAT
>JBGTCP010000216.1:0-9077 GCA_041748815.1 Chthoniobacterales bacterium | reverse complement strand
TCACCTATTCGCTGTTTGGAACCCTGAACTTTGCGGATATCGCAGTGCGCAGCAGGGAGATGAGTGATGACCCACGGGTGATGCTTCTGGCGCTGCTTTTTTGCGCAGTTTTCGCCACAAAATCCGGCCTCTTCCCATTGTACTTCTGGTTACCGAACAGCTACCCCACTCTGCCGATTCCGGTGGCAGCGCTCTTCTCTGGAATGCTCACCAAGGTGGGAATTTATGTTTTCCTGCGCATCTTCGGCACAGTGCTTCCGCATGATTTGGAGATGGTCCACTACCTCATCGCGTGGATGGCAGCGGCGACCATGATATTTGGAGTCTTCGGCGCCATCTCTCGCAATTTCATTCGCGGCATTCTCTCTTTCCACATCCTGAGTCAGGTAGGCTTCATTCTCCTGGCTGTGGGACTCTTCACTCCTTTGTCACTGGCTGCGGCGATTTTTTACATTGTCCACCACATCATTGTGAAATCCTCGTTATTCCTCATTGGCGGAGTGGGTGCACTGCTGAATAAAACGGATGATCTCGATAAAATGGGCTATCTATGGAAATATGTGCCGTTCCTGGGTGTGCTCTTTTTAATTCAAGCATTGTCGCTTGCTGGTATACCGCCTTTGAGCGGGTTCTGGGGAAAATACCTCATTATCGTGGAGGGCATGCGGCTTCGGGAATACGCGTTGGTAGGAGCTTCGGTTGTGGCAAGCATCCTCACGCTCTTCAGTATGCTCAAAATCTGGTACGGCGCGTTCTGGGCGCATGATGGAGCGAGCGGCCTTTTACTCACCGATAAACGCTGGCCGGGTTTAATCGCCGTGATCGCGGGCATGACGGCGCTGTCGTTGGTGATTGGTTTTGGGGCGCAGGTATTTTTGGAGATTGCCGACGAGGCCGCGCAATCCCTGTTGGACTGGCAGGGATACGCGGATCTGGTGCTCTCAATCCAAGGAAAGGACGCCTTGTGATAGCTGCTTTTATCATCAACCTGCTCATCGCGCTCATCTGGCTCTTTCTAAGCGCCAGCCCGTCCATCAATTCTTTCCTGATTGGCTACGCGATGGGCTTTCTGTTGCTCGCGCTGTTCCCATCACTTTTGAATGCGCAGAATTATGTGCGACGGGTATTCGCGTTCTTCCGGTTTGTGTTGATCTTTAGCAGGGAATTCCTGCTCTCCAACGTTGTGATGGCGCATGCGGTTTTGTTCCGCGACCGCGATTCCATTCATCCAAACTACCTCACCTTCGACACGAGCGGGATGCGGCCATTTGAAGTGTTGTTACTCAGTCATTGCATCACGCTGACCCCCGGCACAACGACCATTGATATCACAGAGGACCATTCCACCATTATTTTCCATTCCTTTGACGCCGATGACCCCGCCGCAGTCCGCAAAGGCATTGAGGACAATCTCAAAAAACACATCCTCGCCTTCACCCGCTCGTAAACGACCATGGAGATATTCGTTCAAATATTGATACTGCTGATCATTGTGGCAATTTGCTTTGCGCTCTACCGCCTGTTCCGCGGCCCGACAGTGATTGACCGCCTTCTTGCGTTCGATGGCATTGCGATTTGCTCCGTAGGCATCCTCGCGCTGTTGAGCCTGCTGTGGGAAACCGACATGTACGTGGAACTCATCCTTGTGTATTCATTGCTGGGTTTTGTCGGCACAGTGGCGCTGGTGCTTTACCTGCACAGGACCATCCCCGTGCGGGAACCGGGTGATAAAAAACCTCCGAAAGGGCACTCATGATATTTTTTGTTCTGGAAGTGATTCTTGCCTCGCTGGGCACGGCGTTTCTTTTGCTGGCAGCGATTGGTCTGGTGAGACTGCCGGATCCCCTGTGCCGCTGCCATGCAGTGGCCAAAGCGATGACGCTTGGGATTTCGCTACTACTCGCAGCGGTCATCATGCACCTACAAGCCGAGGAGACGACCCTCAAACTCCTGCTCGCGATCATTTTCCAATTTGCCACTATCCCCGTGGCAGGGCACTTGCTCATGCGCCTTGCTTACGAGAAAAATATGGAGCGTTGGAAAGAACGCCCTATGGACGATCATCGCGCGGCCGCTTCGCAGCAAAAATAAAGACCGCTCCAATCACCAGCAGGAAGACTGATAAAAACTGCCCGCGCGTCAAACCCGCAGTGAGCGCCGCGTCCGGCTCGCGGAACACTTCGCCCACGATACGCAAGAGACCGTAGCCAATAAAAAAAAAGCCAGTGAGCACACCATTCCGCAACTTCAGTTGCGTGCGCATGAGCCAGAGCACCGTGAAAAGTACCAGCCCCTCCAGAAATGCCGCATACAATTGCGACGGGTGACGCGGCGTCAGCACAGCTGCAAAGACCTCCTGCATTTGCGGGCTGTAAGGTAAAGACTCCACAGCCTGAGCGAGACTCATCACCGCAGGATCAGCTTCTTTCATCTGCCTGAGAGCGGCTTCCTGACTGGCGTAGGGCATGTCCAAGAGTTCCTTCGGAAATTGAATCGCCCAGGGCACCGTCGTGGCGCGTCCGTAAAGCTCGCCGTTGATAAAGTTTGCCACCCTGCCGAAAAAAATTCCCACCGGAGACACGACAACCAGATTATCGCCCAGCCCGGTCCATGAGATGCGATGCCGTCTCGAATAATACAGCGTGAAGAAAAAAAGGCCCGCGATCCCTCCATGGCTTGCCATTCCTCCTTCCCAAAGTTTGAAAAACAGCAGCGGATTTGCAGCAAGTTCGCCCGGCGTGTAAAAAAGCAGATACCCAATCCGCCCGCCAAGGATCACCCCGAACAGTGCCGCCCACGTGATAAAGTCCCCCACCTGATCTGGCTTCAGGGGCCCAAGCCCGCGCTTGGCCAAGTGCGCGTAAAGCAAATAACCGGTGAAAAATGCCAGTACATACGAGAGCCCATACCAACGCAGACCGAAGCCGTCGCCGATTTGAAACAGATACGGACTCCAATCGTGGATCCAATAAGAAAACATCGCGACAGAATGGCGGGATTCGCTTGAATCACAAGTCTGAGTTCACAGCAGAAACCCGTGCGCACTCATCGATGCTGGCCTCACAAATATTTCGCCAATCGATCCCGAAGCTCAGTGCGTGCCCGGAAAAGTAAACTTTTCACCGAGGAGACGCTGATTTTCATCACCGCCGCAATGTCCTCGTAGGCGAGGTCCTCGTAACGTCGCAGCACCAAGGCCATGCGTTGCTGTTCGGGCAGTGCTGATATGGCGTCCTGAATCGCGTTTTCAAGCTCGGCCTGCAGCACCTGCGAGGCCGGTGAGGCAGACTCCTCCTCTCCGCGGATGGGCATCCCGCTTTCCTCAGCAGCTTCCAAAGATTGGAAAGGCTTACGTTTACGACGACGCATTTCATTGAACACTAGATTCCGGGTGATCGTCAGCAACCATGTCGTGAACTTTGCACCCGGGCGGTAAGACTTTGCCGCTTTCCACACCCGCAAAAAAACCTGCTGCCCGATATCCTCGGCCTCACCGGCGTCCCCCAGCATCTTGGTGATCGTGCCAATGACCCGTCCCTGATGGTGCTCAATCAAAGCCTCTAGGGCTTCCATGTCTCCCTGGCAGATCCGTTCCATCCAATACACATCGCGGGCATCCGGGTCGGCCGGTGCGCACTCCGAGTCAGCCGGATTTTCGGGGGGGGGCATAATGCAGGATAAATTCAGCTTAAAAGCAGATGGCTGAGCGGCGTCGATCACTCATATTCTACACCGAAGAATACGGAGGGTTGCGTCGTCATTCCAACTCAAACGGCGGCGTCCCAATCCACTTAAAAGGAAGCGAAAATTGCCCGGCACATTTTTCGCCGAGCGCGCGAACGCCGAAAGTCTCGGTCTCATAATGCCCGCCCAGCAAAAGATGCACGCCGATTTCTTCCGCCAGCACACAAGCATGGTGCGGTGCCTCCCCGGTGATAAACGCATCCACCCCGGCTGCCGAAGCATTCCCGGTTTCGCTGCCCGCACCGCCAGTCACGATTCCCACCGAACGAATTTCCTGAGGACCACGACCCGTCACGCGTGGTGGCCGCCCGACCGCATCCGCCAGCGACTTCGTCAAATCGGATAGCGTCATTTTCGTGGCGACCTTCACCCCTAGCGGGACTCCGTTAAATGGCAGAAATCTGTCCCACTCTGAAAATCCCATAGCCCGTGCCAGCAGCACATTGTTGCCGAGCACCGGATGCGCATCCAGTGGCAGGTGTGAACTATAAACAGCCACCTTTCCCTCGATAAGCATCCGCATTTTGCGCATCCAACTGCCAGTCAGCCTCTGCATCCCTCCCCAAAATAATCCGTGATGCACCAGCAGAAGTGTGCCGGGCGCCGAAGCTGCCGCCTCCAGCGACGATTCCGAAGCATCCACCGCCGAGGCAATGCGTGCTACCGGTCCATTCATTTCCACCTGAAGCCCATTGAAAGCGCCCGGGTAATCCTCGATCTCCACCTCTGCCAGGGTTCCCTCTAAAAAATTCACTACCTCGGTCAATGTTGCCATGACGTTCAGCCTAATGGAAATTTCAATTGGCAGACAGCGAAAATCTCGACTGGCCCATTCCATCAAAAGATCCGCCGCAAAAACCGGAATTCAAAGGCAAACTCGTGATCGAAATCTGCCGGATGCCGTACCAAATGATCCAGCACCCATTCCGTCGCATCCCATTCTGGAAAAAACGCCACGGCATCTCCGAAGCTCGCATCCACCAGAGTAAGCACAAGATGAGTCGCACTGGGCATCGCCACTTCATACGTCTTCGCGCCGCCAATCACAACCAACTCCTCCCCACCCGCCTCCCTGCAAAGCTCCACGGCTTCCTCCACGGAACCCACCACCGGGACGTCCTGCAACTCGGCCGAACGACTCAGCATAATCGGGTTGTGATTCTTAAACCAACCCTCCATTTCCTGGTACGTTTTCCTTCCGGCCAGCAACCACTTCTCCGCACAATAACCGCGAAAATGCTCCACATCCACAGGCAGCTTCCAAGGAATCCCGTCCGCCGTTGCCAGTTCCCTTTGCCTTCCCATCGCAGCGATCAATGATACTTTCACTCATCCCCAATACCATCCACACCTGAATTTCCAATCTGTTACTTACTATGAATCAACGTATCCTCGGCAAAACCGGCATCTCTGTGAGTGAAATCGGCATCGGTGCCTGGCAGCTTGGCGGGCCGCTTGACCTTGATGGCAAACAGGACGGACATCCGGATCTGGCCAAGGATTTTGTCATCAACCTTATCCGCTCCCTCGGCGAGCGCGGCATCAATTTCATCGACACCGCCGAACAGTATGGCGGCGGCGAAAGCGAACGCCGCGTTGGCGAAGCGCTGCAAGGCAACCGCGACCAGTGGGTCATCAGTACGAAGTTTGGATCGTACCGGGGGCCGCAAGGTGAACGCGTGAACGATGTGAGTGCCGCCCGCGTTCCACTTGCACTCGAGGGTTCGTTGCAACGACTCCGCACCGATTTTATAGACGTTTATGTTTACCACATTGCTCCCGATCGGAATGAAGCGGAAGCCGTTGCAGAATTTCTCAACAATGCCAAATCGCAGGGCAAAGTGCGCGCTGTTGGCATCTCGACCAATGACCTTGCGACCGCAGAATATTTACATCCCATCGATTGCCTTGATGTGGTGCAGTTCGCATCCAGCATCCTCAATCCGCAAACCACCCTCACTGATTGGCTTGCTACTTATTCCATTGGCGGAGTGGTGCGCGGTGCTTTCGCGGGCGGGCGACTGAGCGGAAAATATTTCGAAAATCCTCCAGCACTTGCCGACACAGACATCCGCAAAAACTGGCTACCCGCCGATGCCGATCAACTCCGCGCTGAATTCGCAAAATATGCGGCCTTCGAGCCAATGCTCACCGGTGACCGCACAATGGTGGACCTCGCCATTGGTTCCCTGCTCAGAAAACCGACCACACACACCATCATCCTCGGTGCAAAATCATTGACCGAATACGAAAACGGCATTGCCGCAACCGCAAAACCCCCACTCACCACTGATGAGATCCATCAACTTGAAAGGATAGCCGCTGTCTTAGCTTGATTGGCAGTGCGTGTGGGAGCCGAACCCCTCCGCGCATCAATAGCAAACGTCACAAGATGCGCGATAACCTAGCATTTATGCGGGTTAAAGCGAATTACGCTGAGCACCCAGTTCTACGACATACTAGGTAATTTTCGGGAAAGAACTGTCACGATTTGTCACTAGAATGCAAAATCGAACCCATGCAGACCTTTTTTGAGTTGTGTCACAACAAGGTCTCCTTCGCGGCCCTAAGACTCAAACTGCACGGGATTGGTGAGGCTGCCGATCTGCTCAATCTCAATCGTGACGGTGTCGCCCGGGACCAACCAGCGGGGCGGCTTGGCCGCCATGCCGACGCCTTGAGGTGTGCCAGTGAGGATCACTGTTCCGGGCAACAAAGTTGTGCTGCCGCTCAAAAATTCAATGAGTGACGGGACATCAAATATCATATCGCTGGTGGTCCAGTCCTGAACGCGTTCGCCATTGAGAATGGTCGCAATTCTTAGCGCGTTCGGGTTCGGGATTTCATCGGGAGTGACCAGCACGGGACCCAGCGGACAGAAGGTGTCAAAAAATTTGCCGCGGCACCATTGACCACCACCCTTCTTGATTTGCCAATCGCGGGCGCTCACGTCATTGGCGCAGGTGTACCCAAGCACATAGTCGAGGGCTTTTTCACGCGTGACATTTTTGCACGCCTTGCCAATGACAACGGCCAACTCACATTCATAGTCCACTTCCTCGCTCGCCATGTACGTTGGAATGAGGATTGGATCGCCGGGATTTTGCAAAGTGTTCACACCTTTGCAAAAAAGAATCGGAATTGGAGGCACCTGCATTCCAGTCTCCTCAGCATGGCGTTTGTAGTTCAGACCAATGCAGAGCACTGAGGCAGGGACGACGGGGGCCAGGAGTTTGGAAACCTCCACTTGCTTTGTGCCGACTTCATACCAGCCGTAGATGTCGCCGGTGATTTCTAAGCAACTGCCGTCACCGGTTTGCTCTGCGTAATGGATTTCTCCTTGTAGATTCTGATAACGAATAATTTTCATAGTTTTTGATGTTCTAGTAGATGGTAGATATTTTTGTTGGCTGTATTTTATTTCCCGGCGCTCCAGCCGCTGTCGATCATGAACGTTGATCCTGTAATCATCGCCGCATCGGCACTGGCCAGATACGCGGCAGCCGAGGCTACTTCTGCAGGCTGAACCATGCGTCCTGCCAACTGGGTTGCGCTCATTTCAGCCCTCGCTTTATCCGGATCAGGACACTCAGAAATCCTAGCCGCAACGAATGGTGTTTCCACGCGACCAGGGCAGATACAGTTTACCCGAATTCCTTGTGCCGCATGGTCCAGTGCCATTGCTTTTGTCATTCCGACGACCGCAAACTTTGTTGCACAATACGAAAAACGATCACGAATTGCGACGACGCCCCCGATCGATGCGATGTTGATAATGCTTCCCCCGCCGCCTGCAATCATGGCAGGCAAGAATGCCTTGGTCAGCAGAAAGATACCGCGAACGTTCACCTGAAACATCCGGTCAAACAGCTCCTCCTCCGTGGTAAGAATCGTTCCCACGCCGCCGATGCCGGCGTTGTTGACAAGAATCGATGGGATCATTCCGTCAGAGTTCCACCTCCCTGCCAGTTTAGTGATCGCTGCCTCGTTAGTGACATCCAACTTAACTGCCACAGCCTCGCCTCCATTGCCGCGAATGCTTTTTGAAACGGCCTCCGCACCAGATCCGTCCCTGTCAACAACCAGCACCCGCGCTCCAGATGCCGCGAGCTTGATCGAAATTGCTTCCCCAATACCTGAAGCAGCTCCGGTCACCAATGCAGTCCTACCGTCCAGATCAAAGGTAGCGTAGCGACCAGCTTGCCGGCTTGCGTTATTTTGTATAGGTTCGTGATTCATAATAGGAATTTAGTATTTTTACTTTAGTCACGGGCATTTCCGAAAGTACACCCCGACACGCCACTAGCGTCAGTTTTGATCCGGTAAAGCAAACCTGCGGAACCCTCACCCTTTGCGGATGTGATATACAGCTCATCGAGATTCCATCCGCCAAAACAACAGGAGGTCGAAAGCGCGGATCCAATCGAAATGCTCTCCAAATGACTTCCATCAGCAGGGTTCCAACACCGCACCATCCCGTCCCCCCAATGCGCTATCCAGAGCCTGTCTTTTGAGTCAATCGCCATCCCATCGGGAATCCCCATGTCGGGATGAATTTTTATCACCGTGCGATGATTACGGATGGAAGAATCGCCCGGATCAAAATCAAAAGCCCAAACTTCACTAGTGGGAGAGTCTATGTAATACATAGTCTTATGATCGCCAGACCATGCCAGTCCATTCGGGATTGTTAACCCGCTGAGAATTCTTTCAAGCTTGCCCGACGCATCGAGCCGGTAGAGCGAACCTCCTCCCGGCTGGGCTTGTTGGTTCATCGTGCCAACCCAGAAACGTCCCGCTGGATCCACCTTGCCATCATTGCATCGATTATCCGTTAGATGCGACTCCAGCTCAATGATAGTGCTGCGAATTTGCCCGCGCAGATCAGTAAGAACGATGCGCTTTGCCAAAGCTACCAGGAGCTGGTCCTCACCAGCCCGGGCCACAGCACATACCGCCTCATCCATCTGGAAAGATTCGATGCTGCCGTCAGGATTTAATGTATTGAGCCGCTGGCCCTTTATATCCACCCAGTAAACGCGCTCCTGGTCCGCCGCCCACAGCGGGCCCTCTCCGAGTTCGGCGGCATGGGCACAGGCCTGAGCCGCCATTCGCGCGGGTTTGCCAAAATCAACTTGGGTTGAAGCAGTGATACCAGGCTCCTTATAAAATGCCATACTTGGCAAATGCCTCAGTGATAGGCATTCCGTTGGCTAATTCATCCCGCACCATATTCTCGCCGGAAACTTTTTCATGACTGAGACGCAATGCCTCCAGTTCAATTTCTTCAGGGATAATCACAACCCCGTCTTCATCACCGAGAATCAGGTCCC
>JBGTCP010000215.1:0-1705 GCA_041748815.1 Chthoniobacterales bacterium | reverse complement strand
GCTTGTTCCAGCAACAAGTGATCGAACTTCGCGCGTTCCACCTGAAACGCATATCCACAATCAGGCATCAGTCCTTTCCTGAACTCATTGCGAACGCGAGTGCTTCCATCAGCAACCGTAAACTCCGCGCCGTATTTCTTTAAAAACCCCGCTTCATGCATAGCGTCCCAGACGCCGATCCGGCGAAGCAGGTGATTGCCATTTGGCAGCAACGATTCGCCGATCCTGAATCGTGGAAACCTCGACTTCTCCACGATCACCACCGAGAGACCTGCCTGCGCCAGCAAAATCCCCGCAGTGCATCCCCCCGGCCCCCCGCCGAGGATGGTGACATCCGCACGCAGGACTTCCTTTTCCGAGTCCCCCGCCGCATTGAAATCAGTAGAAATCTGCCTTTCCATCTCTGACTCAACCCTCATCCCGACCCCGCCCTCCGCGCAAGTGAAATGATGGAGATGGCCGAGCATCAACCCTGACGTGAGTGTGCGTCAGCGACCCGCGACTTACTCTGTCTTATGATGGACCACACCGCATTTGGCATCTGATCTTCCCGTCCTCACATCATTGCAATCGAGAGAATAGCGGTAAAAACGCGGTCTCCCTTCAATCTGCATTTGGCGGGGAGCGATCAAGGAGAAGATTGGAAGGGGGTATTATCCAACTAAAGTAGAATTTTGTAATCCCGAAGAATGGCTCCTGAGCTAGGATTTGAACCTAGGACCGATCGATTAACAGTCGATTGCTCTACCGCTGAGCTACTCAGGAATAAAATTGAGAAGAGGGGGCAAACTGAACCAATTCCCCCACACTGGCAAGTGGAAATTTGAAGGGAATTCCAGGCTGGATATGGTTGTAAATATGCCCCTGATGGCTAGCTCATGCTTCGGGCTGAAGCACGACGTCAGGGGGCTGACGATTTACCAAATGATACAACGCTTTGATAACGTCGCCGTGGATTTTCCAGAACCGGAAGGTCCGAACCCAGCAGCAGCCGCAGCCATTCAGGAATTAATGGGAGTTGCCAGACGAGGCCAGGCGTGACAGGCGTGACAGGCGTGACAGGCGGGGCTCGGGATCGATTGCGTGCCGAGAGCGTCGGCATCCTGCAATGAATGCTGATCTACTACCAGCCATCAAAGCGATTCAAGCGGGTAAATGGTCACGTCCACTCCGGGTGACATTGCAATGTGATCTGGTGCCCGGCCTGTGGGAGTGAAGCCATTGTGGGTGATGAGCAGTTCATCATGCGCAGTCACATTTGCTTCACGCAGCAGATACGGATGGTGAAATACCGCGCCTCTCCGAAGGCCCGCTGGCGTGCTGGAGTAAAGCCGGTAGCGTTCCACGAGGAAAAACTCCAGCGATCCGGGCTCTGACGGTGGGAGCTCAGCACCCGGCGCATAGTCATATCTGCAGATCCCGCTTTTTGTGTTTGGGCCGATGCGTTCGGAAGTATATTCAATGCGCCCCCCCGTGCTGCGGACGGAGCTCATCCGGGCATGCTCATAAGGAAGATGAAAAAAACGCCGGGCAATTTTCACCGCCATCCACTGATTTGCATCAAGCGAATAAAACCACACGCCAGGCATTCCAGATCGATCATACACGTAAGTTCGAAGATTCAACTCGAGGAAGTTTGAGATGCCCGGCACCGCAGGTAAAAAGCGCGGGCGGATGTTCCGCATAAAAAACGGGACAATTCCCA
>JBGTCP010000214.1:0-13739 GCA_041748815.1 Chthoniobacterales bacterium | reverse complement strand
CTTCGATGCATGGCTCAGCGCGCTCAACCAAGCCCGCCTCGTCCTCAGCGAACGTTTCGACCTCGGCGAAAACGATATGGACGAGCCCTTCATGTACCTGCCGGACTCGCCGCGCGCGATGGCAAAACTCCAAGTGCATTTCTACGGAGTGCTGCAGGAATGTTTGATTCATGCTGGTTGGGGTGATACCCCTGACTGCGATGAAAAACCTTTTTAATCTCTCAAATGATGTAGCTGTTGTGATCGGGGCCACAGGGGTACTTGGTGGCGCGATGGCGGACGGCCTGGCAGCTCATGGCGCCAAAGTCGCAGTGCTCGGACGCAACGCCGAGCGAGGCAACGAACGCGTGAACGCCATCACAGCAGCAGGCGGCAAAGCGGAATTTTTCACAGCAGACTCGGCGGACGTAGCCTCCCTCAAAGCCGCGCAAGCAGCCATCACCAGCTCACTCGGAGCACCCACCGTCCTCGTCAATGCCGCCGGTGGCAACGCACCAGCCGTGACCGTTACTCCGGAAAATGCTTTTGAAAATATCCCCACCGAATCATGGGTGGAAAACTTTGATCTCAATCTGGTCGGCGGCGTACTCCTGCCCTGCCAGGTCTTCGGGCCAGCGATGATCAAAAACGGACGCGGCAGCATTATCAATATTGCCAGTGTCTCCGCCCACGTGCCACTGTCCCGCGTCATCTCTTACTCAGCGGCAAAGGCTGCTGTGCTGAGTCTTACACAATTTCTCTCCCGCGAATGGGCCACTCAAGGCGTGCGGGTGAACACCATCACACCCGGATTTTTCCCCGCCGAGCAAAACCGCAAACTTCTCTTCGAGGAAGACGGCAGCCCTACGGCACGCGCCAGGCAGATCCTTGGCCACACGCCTGCAGCACGCTTCGGCGAGTCGCACGAGCTGGTCGGCGCGGTCGTTTTCCTGGCATCGCAGGCCGCATCGTCATTTGTGACCGGCACCGATATCCGCGTGGATGGCGGATTCCTCTCGATGACGATTTAGTCCCCGCCGCTGCCGCCACCGCGGGGCTCGTAGGCGCGATCCACAAATCGCGTGAACTCCTTAAGAAATGTGAGCGCCACATCACCAATGGGGCCGTTACGCTGCTTTGCAATGATGAGCTCAGCCTCGCCCGAATTGTCGCCCGCTTCGTCATCATCCGTGTTGTAGACTTCCTTGCGCACCAGTAAGCCGATGATATCCGCATCCTGCTCGATCGAGCCGGATTCACGAAGATCGCTCATGCGCGGCTTACCGCCTGCACGGGCATCAGGGTTACGATTCAACTGCGCCAGAACAATGATCGGGATCGCGAGCTCTTTTGCGAGCGCCTTGATGCCATTCGATACTTCCGCAATTTCCAACTGACGATTCTCCTGCGCACGTTTGCTCGCCGATTTCAGGAGCTGCAGGTAATCCACGACGATCAGCGAAATATCCTTTTGCGCCTTCATGCGCCGGGCCTTCGCGCGCAACTCCAGAATCGTGAGACCGGCGGAATCATCGATCAAGATATCCGCCTTACTCAGCTTCGCAGCGGCATTGGTGAGCTTCGGAAAATCCCCGGCTGAAAGAAATCCATCCCGCGCGGTTTTCAGATTCACCCTAGCCACCGAGCAAAGAAGACGTTGCACCAGCTGCTGCGTGCTCATTTCCAAACTGAAAACGCCCACTGCCTTACCCGCTTCCAGCGCCACATGCTCCACGATGTTCATTGCAAACGCCGTCTTGCCCATACTTGGACGGGCAGCGATCACGAACATTTCCGCAGGATGCAATCCACTCGTCATCCCGTCCAAATCCTTAAATCCCGTCGGCAACCCGGTGAGCTGGCCCCGGTTTTCGTAGAGTTTCTCGATCATATCGATCGCCTCCATCACCTCCTCCTGCATCGTGCGGATCGAATTGCGATAGCGATCACCGGCAATACTGAAAATCGTTTTCTCCACATGATCAATGAGGCCTTCCACATCCTCGCTGCCCTCATAGGCCATCGCTGCGCACTCAGTCGTCGTGGAAATAATCTGCCGCAGCAAAAACTTCTCCCGCAGGATTTCGACGTAATACCGCGCATTCGCTGCACTCGGCACAAACGTCGCCATGTCTGCCAGAAACGCCGCCCCGCCCACCTTGTCCAGCACCTTGCGATCTGCACATTCCTGCGTGAGCGTGACCAAATCGATCGGCTGCGATTTGTCCCACATTTCCACCAGCACCGTGAAAAGCTCACGATGTGCCGGCATGTGAAAATAATCCGGCTTCAGCTTTTCCACCTCATTTGAGAGCACCGAATTCGGATCCACAAAAATCGACCCGAGCACGCCCTTCTCCGCGTCCGCACTCTGCGGCATCGCCCGCATCGGATCTGCCAGCGTGGCGGAATGCGCCCGCAAATCCGCTTCCTTATCGGGCTGCTTCTTCTGGAATTTTTTGCCGGAATCAGGCCCGGATTTATCGAATTTTTCTGCCATGGGATCGCCGATCATAATTCCCGCAAGCCCCCAATCAAGCCACGATATCGACTGAGCCAAATAAGCGCTGCCCTAAGCTTCAACCTACCCCACCCTGATTCAACTCCGGCCGGTAAACCACGAGTGCCAATCTGTCCTTCGGCCCCCCACGTCATGCCCAACAGCTTCATCCAGAAAACGTATCCGACATCGACAATCAGCCACGCCAGCGAAACGAGGCCACTGCAAATAGATCCGAACAATAACAAAAGTTCCGGCAAAGAAGGGATCAGATCCTCCTTCGAGTGAATTCCAGATCTTAAAAGCGCGATACCTACAATCGAGCTACCGAGAATCGCAACTACCCAGATCCGAAGCCTTTTTCTCGTCGGTGTCTAGTTTTACCTCATTTTTCCCGCACACCAGCCAATCACGAGGATCGCTAATTCGCCAAGAAATAGAAAGATTGCAACGGATGCCACAGAAGCACCCGTGATAAAGCCAGTAAACTCCAATGGCGATGGGAAGGCATTGTCCTTCAAAAAAAATTACGCTTTCAAAAATGCCTCAAACTTTTTGAACAACGCGTCCAGTTTGCCCAGGTAGTAGGCGGTGTTTTCATCGCGTGCCTCAGAGTCCCAATCGGCCACGGGCTTTGCGTGGCTGTGCGCGGGGACGGTCTTCTTGTCTCCTGTGATGTAATAGGCAATCGTGTCCCCTGGTCGGAAATCACGCTCGCTACGCAGGGCGATCTCATAAATAGCCGCACGACCGCGCGAAGATCCGGCGATCTTGCGCTCGTATTCAGCTTTGGAAATGGTGAGCGACTCGGATTTTGCAAAAAACTCCACTCCGCAGTCCTGGTTTTTTAAGCGGGCGGCGATCTCGTCGCGAAGTGTCCCGATCCTGTCCGGCTGGCCTTCCAACAGGTGCCGCACCATCCTTTGCAGAAATACCCGCTGAAACTTTTCCAACCCGCGTGATCGCAGAGCGGCGCCGCGCAGGATCACGCGACCATCATGTTTCAGCAGCGCGTAATTTTTTGCTTTGTAGCTGAACATTGCCTCATAGCCGGTATCAAATTCCACTTCGATCCCTTCGTGCAGGATCGAGCGGATCCCGGATGCAAGCTCTTCAACCTGCGTGCCAGCGGGCGGAACGAAATAGATTCCGTCGGTATCAATCTCGACGGGCTCGGCATTTTGTGAGCGCAACCAGTCCACCATGCTCATCAGGATCTCGCGTCCGCGACGGGTCACTTCAGCGGCCGCTTCGAAGTCCCCAAAGTGCGCCTGATTGAAGCCAAGATATCCATAAAAACTATTGATCAAAATTTTGAAAGTATTCTGCACCGCTGCTACCGCCTGATAGGCTTGACGGTCGGGCCCATTGGCATCCAGTGCCTGCATGCGTTGTTTTGCTTCTATGCGGAATCTCCGCAAATCGGCGAGCAGTCCGCCAAACACACCGAGGGCGTCCGTTTGCGGAAAAACCTCGAATGCCAGCATGATGGAGGGGTATAGCGAAGTGACGTCGCAGTGCCAGATGGGACGTGCCACACCCGTGAAAAAGATGTCGGTGTAGCCTCCTGCAAATTCCGTCCGGTCGGGAGTGGCTGGGATGCTGTGGCCCTGCCTCAAATACTCACGCAAGAAGAGCGCATCGATCTTCATCGCATTGCCGCGCAGGACGATATTCTGATAGCTGAAGGGCAGCATCTGTGCTTGTGCGAAGTAGCTGGAACTCAGCAAGCCGGAGAGCGCACGCACCTCGCGGACAGCTTGCAGCGCAATGCTTTCAAACGCAGGGCGATCCTCAAAATACGCGCGTTGGATTTCCGGGCTGCCAGATTCAACAACGTCGTCATCCTCTCCGTCGCCCCCTGCCAGACCGAAATGCCGGGCGACGGTTTTGAGCCCGAGACCTTCGAGATCGCGTGCTGCGATGTCGTAAAACTGAGCAAGAAAAAACGTATCCACGACATGTCGGCCGTAGACTTCGAAGCGGGTATAATCGATGGTGCGCTCGGCAATCTGCGCCCGGGATTTACGTCCGCGCAATTTGGAACCATCGCGCCCCCACTTCAAGGACACACGCCGCAGCTTGGCCCGCGCTTCCAAATAAGGCAGGTCGTAATTCAAAAGGTTATGCCCTTCGATCACATCAGGGTCCCGGTCGGCGATGATTGCAGTCAATTCCCGCAAAGCAGCCGTCTCCGACTTTTTCGGCTCCTCCGCGTCCACGATGATGAGGTGCTCCCATCCGGTTGCATCGCTCATCGCTATGGCCAGCACATGGTCCGTCTCCCGTCCGGCGTTGGAAAAATCAAATCCCTCGGCGCAAAATGTCTGGATGTTGAGTTGAATGCGGCGGAGATCGGGAAAGACCATGCCTTTAAAAAGTGTCCGCCCGGTCGCGGCAAGGAACTGCTGGCCGGGATCTGTAAACGCAAAAAACGGCACCCTCTGCTCACGCAAATTTCGAGTGACCTGCCTGAAATCCGCCCACGTGGCGCATTTACCCAAGTGGTTAAAAAACAGCCCGCCGGACAGAGGTTCTACCGTGAGTCCGTCCAATCCGACAGGCCCGGCGAGCCAGAGAAACGGGGAAAACTCCGCCTCGCACTCCTCAGTTTTGCCATCAGAGCTCCGCACAAACAGCTTAGCCTTGGCGCCCTCGCCTGCTTCCACCGCGACCAATTTCTCATCCGGATGACTCCCGAAGAGCACCGGATTCCTTAAAAACGGATTGAGTATCGTCGATGGGGCAGCTTCAGGATTCGCAGGCACGACTTCAAGCTGACCGCGAACTCGCTACATCCGCAAGCTGGAATTTCAGTCCTGACTTCCATGCCTGGGGCAAGTCACCATTGCGCCCAAGCAGAGCTCCCACCACGGCGCCACGATGACAATTGTCACCGCCAACATGTAGGTTCGCGAGAATGCCTTCGGCTGGTGCCTCCTCATATTTCCAAGCAAGGTAGAGAGATGCGCGCATGGCATCTTTAATATAACAGGCGGGGCTGAGGATTTTCCCGATCACGTGGCGGTCACTCAAACGACTCCATTCCTTGGCGAGTCGCAGTGAAAAAAAGTCATTGGCCTCGTCGAGCAAAGCTTCTTCCAAAGTGAGGCCGGGATAATCCACAAAAGCATACAACAACCGCACCAACACATCTGCCGCCTGAATGACGCCAGGATCCTGATGCGTCAGGGCCACATGTTTTTTCACCATCAACCGCGCATCATCCACTGCTTGGCCTGGCGACGCTGCGAGCAAAGCAGCAACATGGCTTAGACCTCCTATGTGAACGTCTTTGATGCCACAGCGTCGAAGTGGTGTGCCGTAGGCGCGATTGGTAAAAAATGCGCGGTGGTATTCCTCAATGTAAGTATCTTTGTGCCATCCCGGGGTAGTCATATTTCCCACGTAACGCGCAAGCCAGGCATCCGCATTGTAGCGACCATCCGCCATGACTAATTCAAACAACGATGCGGCTAGTCGGAAGTTGAGCGTGTTCTCTCCCGCTTCGAGAAACTGGTGGTAATGAACCCCGCGTTTGCCCCAATACTGTCCCTGTTCGCGAAGAATATCCGCGTCGGGATGCGGAGCTGTGTATTCCGACCTCCAAAGTATGCTGTCCGGGTGCGGATTGCGCGGAGCAACGAAAGACTCGATGCGTCCATAATCCCGTTCCAGCGCATCGCGATCATAATACCAATGGACCGGCATGGAGAGAGCGTCTGCAATGAGAGTGCCCTCGAAGGCATGGGAAAATGTACTGGTAGACATACCAATTCTACGATGCCTGCACGGCTTAAGATGCGCGGCCAGCTCTGAGAGTCGCCTGCAAACGGAGAGCTGGTTTCCTTACCCGCTCGGCGTCGGACAGGAATGTCCACCCTCCTTTTCCAGCTGCGCAACGCGGCCCTCGAAGTCGATGGAAATTGCCTTTGACCAATGGCTGCGGGAGAAGTAGATTTTCATAAATGAAAATTCGCACCTCCTCCCACGGCTTCACGCTAATTGAACTTCTGGTCGTCATCGTGATCATTGGTATCCTCGCAGGCATCTCGCTTCCTGTCTTTAGCCGCATCATGGAGCGGGGTAGCGTCATTCAAGAGCTCTCAAATCTGCGCCAGATCGGCATCGCGTCCCTGGCTTACATGAACGACAACGATGGATATCTTGGCACGGCAAGTGATCCATGGAACACGAAATGGGCCGTGATACTTGGAGGGACCACGACCGCAGAAGGAAAGTACGTTCAAGATATTTCAGTATTTCGTTCCCCTTTTGACACTGGTGCCGGAGATGGACGGACGGAGCCTATTTCCTTCGGTCCCAACGCAAATGTGGCGGCCAAAAACAACTCTGAGCTCTGGAAAAAAACCTCCTCACTGGTTTTCATGGGTCCGACTTTGACAGAACCAGAGAAATTTGTGGGAACCAGAGAAACATCAGCAACATTGTCGCCACCAGCGGCGAATGCTAGAACAGGGTCTCACAGCGATGGTAGGAGAACATCGATTCTCTTTGCAGATTTCCACGTCGAGGCTGTGAACGTCAGCGAACTGGTAGATATTACAGCCACTGCGAAGTATCAGTGGAGCATGGACTAAATTGCGAAGATGCCCCTGCTCATTGATGTGCCGCTTGGCAAGCAGGCATATACCGTCTCGATTTTAGAGCCCGCCGGGCTGCAATCCCATCTCAAAGAAATCCGGGGCAAACTGGCCGTCATCACGGATACCAATGTCGCGAGGTTGCACGGAGAATCCGTCCTCGCCGCACTGCCTACTGATACCACTCTCATCGAAGTCCCCGCTGGTGAAGCATCCAAGTCCATGGAAATGGTCGCGCGCGTTTGCGATCAACTCACCGATGCCGGACTGGATCGCTCTAGTAAAGTCATAGCGCTCGGTGGAGGCGTGGTCGGAGATCTGGCTGGCTTCTGCGCTGCAATTTACTACCGGGGTATTCCATATATTCAAATCCCCACCACCATCGTCTCGCAGGTTGACAGCTCTGTGGGCGGGAAGACCGGAGTCAACACCCGTGCAGGAAAAAATCTGCTGGGCACATTTCACCAACCCACCGAAGTCCTCATCTGCACCGCCTTTCTCGACACTCTTCCTGACCGTGAATTCAATGAGGGCTTCGCTGAAGTTATCAAACATGGCATCATTCGCGATGCATCGCTCATCGATGCCGTCTGCCCGTTGGATCGCAGTCAGCTCCCGGCAATCGTGGCGCGCAATGTGAGGATCAAAGCAGCAATCGTTGCCGAAGATGAACACGAGCGCAGCGGAACGAGAGCCCTCCTCAACTTCGGCCACACGATTGGCCACGCTATTGAATCCGCCGCCGGCTACGGCATATTGCTGCACGGTGAAGCCATCTCACTGGGCATCGTAGCCGCGTGTCATCTCTCGCGCCAGAAGGCAGGGTTCACGGATGGAGAGTCAGCAAGGGTGATCAAAGCGCTTGAGTATTACCATCTGCCTACGCGAGTGCAGGCAAACATTTCCGATGATCAGATTCTTGATGCAATGCGGTCAGATAAAAAATTCCAGCAAGGCGGAATCCACTTCGTTCTGACTCCGAAATTAGGCGAGGCGTTTCTCTCACGGGATGTCACCATCGATGACATCACTGCCACCCTGGACTATCTCCGACACTGGTGAGGGGACGGCTTAAGATTCCCGCATGCTAATCCGTTGCAGCTCGAAGCGGGCGTCAAATTTGCCACGGGAATAAGCACTACAACAAATCGTGCAAGCGTATCGGCGTTTGAGCTTGCGCACCTTGGGATAATGTTTGCCGCAATGGGCGCACTCATAAAGGAATTTGGGTCTCAAGTTCCGGCTGGGTAACATGATGGCATGCGTGCGGCTTTCGCCGGGGATGCCCATGTCGCAACATGCTCTGCGCCACTCGGGACCATGAGCCGAAGTGCGCGGCGAGGGATGCCGCTCGTAAGTCGCAAGGTGCGCCAACTCGTGCCGGAATGTGCGGTCCACCTCTTCCGGTGCGATATGCAGGAGCCACGGATTCAGATTCACGCAACATTTTACGAAGTTCGCAGTGCCTGCGGTGGAGCCCAAGCGCGGATTCCAGACCACCTGCAACCTGGCAGCAGCTTTCGGACAGCCGGCAGCAAGTAACAAATCCGACCCGAGTTTCTCAAGGTCCGCATCCCGCCCGCCCCGCAGCCGAGTCGCATCACAGGACTCATCCTCCGGCGGAAACACGTCAGTTACCAATGCGATCTTTGTCGTGGAATCAAAGGAAAATGCCATCTGACTCTCATTCGACCTTGACCGATCTTTGCGCTTGGTGCACATGCGAAGACGGTCCGTGATTTTGCGGACTTTCACAAACAAAAATTCCACGGTTTTGCACCAGCAGCAGCTCAGACTCATCTCTCTATGAAATCACGATACAAAAAAGCAACCGACATCCGTGTGGGTGTTGTCGGATACGGTGGTGCCTTTAACATGGGCCGCCAACATCTGCTGCAAATGCAGGCGGCTGGAATGACACCCGTGGCAGTAGCCGAGCCCGATGCATCCCGCCTCCCTGTCGCTGAGCACGACTTTCCCGGCATTGAGACTTACCTGTCTGTCACAGAAATGCTGGCCAAGTCCAAAGTGGACCTCGTCGTGCTCATCACACCACACAACACTCACGCCCCGCTCGCGCTTGAGTGTCTCAAAGCCGGCCGCCATGTCGTGTGCGAAAAACCACTCGCCATCACCACAGCTGAAGTGGACGCCATGATCAAAGCCGCTGTTAAATCCGGCGTCATGCTTTCCACCTATCACAATCGCCATTGGGATGGACGCATCCTCGAAGCCACCAAACAAATCCTCAAAAAGAACGTCATTGGTAACGTGGTGCGCATCGAATGCCACATGGGTAATTACGGCCAACCCGGCGACTGGTGGCGCTCCAGCAAAACCGTGAGCGGTGGCATTCTTTACGACTGGGGCGTGCATTTGCTGGAATACTCGCTCCAGCTCATTGATGCCCGGGTGACCGAGGTTTCCGGCTTCGCACACAACGGATTCTGGGGGCCGAAGAACAAATGGAAAGACGACACCAACGAGGACGAAGCGATGGCAATCGTGCGTTTTGACTCCGGCCAATGGCTGAACCTCAGCATCACCCACCTCGACAGCAAACCCAAGGAAGGCTGGGTGGAAATCACGGGCACCAAGGGAACCTACCTCATGGATGGCAATATCAGCCGCATCTACAAACACTCACCCACCGGCAAGACGATTACAGAGTTTAAAAACCCCAACGACCAGGGTCACTTGTATTACGAAAATGTCGTCGATCACCTTGTCAACGGTGCCGATCTCATCATCACCGCCGAATGGTCCCGCCGCCCCATTCACATCCTCGACCTCGCCGTCCAAAGCGCCCAACAAAACAAAACGCTCAAGGCGAAATATGGGTGAGGAAGTTTGCTGGTGTTCAGTGTTCAGGCTGATCGCCTTCTAGCTGAAAACTGAAAACTAACAAACTTTATTCAAATTCCACCCTGTCACCGTTTGCGGTGGCGCGGATGGGTTGGCCTTCGGGGAAATTGCCGGCCAGGAGTTCCATGCTGAGGGGGTCGAGGATTTTGCGCTGCACGGCTCGTTTGAGCGGGCGGGCTCCGTAGACGGGATCGTATCCCTCGCGGGCAATGAGTGCAAGGACCGAGTCATCCACTTCCAATGAGCGGCGTTGAGATTCCAAGCGGCGTTGCAGACGGGTGATCTGTAGTTTAACGATCTGGTGCAGGTCCTCATCGCTGAGGCGATCAAAAATGATGATGTCGTCGATCCGGTTGAGGAACTCAGGACGGAAGTGCCCGCGCAATGCTTCCAGCACGCTGGCTTCACGCTGCTCTGCGTTCGAGGCGTCCAGGATATGACGGCTACCGATGTTGCTTGTCATGATGAGGACGGTGTTTTTGAAATCGACAGTGCGCCCCTGGCCGTCGGTGATGCGTCCGTCATCCAACAACTGCAAGAGCACATTGAAAACATCGGGATGTGCCTTTTCGATTTCATCAAACAACACCACACTGTAAGGGCGGCGGCGCACAGTTTCACTCAGTTGGCCACCCTCTTCGTAACCCACATAACCGGGAGGCGCACCGATGAGGCGGGAGACGGAATGCTTCTCCATATACTCGCTCATATCAATCCGGACGATGGCGTTTTCATCATCAAATAAAAACTCTGCCAATGCGCGGCTGAGCTCGGTTTTCCCGACGCCGGTCGGACCCAGGAAGATGAAGGAACCTATGGGGCGCGACTCATCCTGCAAGCCCGCGCGCGCACGGCGCACAGCATTGCTCACTGCGGAGATCGCCTGGCGCTGGCCGATAACGCGGTGGCCGAGTCGCTCCTCCATCTGCATGAGCTTTTCCTTTTCGCCTTCCTGCAACCGGGAAACCGGAATCCCGGTCCAGCTTGCCACAACCTGCGCGATGTCTTCTTCGGTAACCTCCTCCTGCAGCATCCCGCGTCCGCCCTCCTGAGCGGATGCGAGCTTGGTATTGTGCTCTTCGAACTGGCGGTGCAAGTCCGGCAGTCTGCCGTATTGGATCTCGCTGGCCCGGCTGAGGTCGCCGCGACGCTGGGCCTGCTCAAGCTCGGTCTTCAGTGCTTCGATCTGCTCATTGAGTTTGCGGGCCTTAGTGATCTGATCTTTCTCCGCGTGCCACTGCGTTTTCAGCGTGGAACTGGTTTCGCGCAGATCGGCGAGTTCGCGTTCGAGACGGGCGAGACGGTCTTTGCTGGCATCGTCTTTTTCTTTGGCAAGTGCCTGACGCTCCATCTCTGCCTGCATGATTTGACGCTCGATCTGATCAATCTCAGTCGGCATGCTGTCCAACTCGATCTTCAAACGTGATCCTGCTTCATCAATGAGATCGACCGCTTTATCCGGCAAAAAACGATCTGCGATGTAGCGGTGTGAGAGCACGGCGGCAGCCACCAACGCCGAGTCCAGGATGCGCACACCATGGTGTACTTCGTAACGTTCTTTGAGCCCGCGAAGAATTGCCACTGTGTCCTCAACCGATGGCTCATCCACCAGCACCGGCTGGAAACGCCGCTCCAATGCGGCATCCTTCTCGATGTATTTGCGGAATTCGTCCAGCGTGGTCGCACCAATGGTGCGCAGCTCCCCACGTGCCAGCTGTGGCTTGAGCATGTTCGATGCGTCCACTGCCCCCTCCGAGGCTCCGGCACCGACGATGGTGTGCAGCTCATCAATGAACAAAATAATTTCTCCATCCGAATCCGTCACCTCTTTGAGGAACGCTTTCAGTCGGTCTTCAAACTCACCGCGGTATTTCGCTCCGGCTACCATCGAGCCAATATCCATCGCGATGATGCGCTTTTCCTTCAGCGAATCCGGCACATCTCCAGCAATGATGCGCCGCGCAAGTCCTTCAACAATGGCTGTTTTTCCCGTGCCTGGCTCGCCGATCAATACCGGATTGTTCTTTGTCCGCCTCGAGAGCACCTGCATCACCCGGCGGATCTCATCGTCGCGCCCGATGACCGGATCGATTTTTCCCCGCCGCGCAAGCTCCGTAAGATCGCGTCCGTATTTTTCGAGTGTTTGATATTTACCTTCCGGATTCTGATCCGTGACACGTTGTGAGCCACGCACTTTCAGCATGGCCTGCATAAGAGCATCGCGGGTGATCCCACTCCGTTTCAGAATATCGCTCACACTGGTTTTCGTGGAAGTGAGGGCTAGCAAGTAATGTTCGGCGCTGAGATATTCGTCCTTCAGCTTGGCCATCTCCTGCTCTGCGGCGTCGATCGTCGAGCGCAACTCGTGGTTCAGGCTGAGAGACGCATTGGACCCGCTCACTCTGGGTCGGCGGGTGAGTAAATCGTGCAGAGCAGATTTCAGGTCGCTGGCCGATGCTCCCAGCTTTTCAAGAATCGGCGCGGCGATGCCTTCCTGTTGGTTGAGTAACGCAGAGAGCAGATGCTCGTTAGCTAGTTCGGGGTGCCCGTGCTGGTGCGCGACGTCCTGCGCATCGTTGAATGCTTCCTGCAGTTTCTGAGTAAATCGATCCGGTCTCATGGGACGGATAAATTACTCAATTGTCCCCGGAATTGCAACTTTGATGCGAGGCAACAGGCAGGGCTATGGCAGCGGGTTCGGACTGCGATCTGGAGATCGCAGCTACTCAGAGGCATCCACAGCCACGTCTTCTGTAGCTGCGACATTCCTGTCGCAGTGGGGTCCGGTGGGTTGTGATCAGCAAATCATTGCCGGCTAGGCACCGAGCTGAACCAGCATGTCATTTTTATAAGAGGTAATGCTCAAGGTTATATTTTGAACAGCTATGCCACGAGCGAATCGTAGGCGTCGAGGAAACGATCCACCACCGCTGTGGACGCATTGTGCCCCATGAGTCCGATCCGCCAGATTTTTCCTGCGAGCGGTCCTAGTCCGGCTCCGACTTCGATCCCGTGTTCCACCAGCAATTTTTTGCGGAGGCCTGCTTCGTCGAGGCCTTCCGGCAAGCGCAATGTGGTGAGCGGATTTAACCGGTCCTCTTCTCGCACTAGTGGCTCAAATCCGCGCTTTCGCATTGCTGCGATGAGATATCCAGCCGCTTCCGCATGCCTCCGGATCCGCGCATCCAAACCCTCTTCCAGCACCTCGGCGAGTGCTTCATCCAGAGCGGTCACCATGCTGATCGGAGCAGTGTGATGATAGCTGCGCCCGCCGCCACCATCGACATAAGCGAGAATTTCTTTGAGATCGAGATAAAAGCTGGCCGCCGGGGACTTGCGCTGCTGATACACCTCACGGGCACGCTCGGAGACCGTCACAGGCGAGAGACCGGGAGGGCATGCGAGGCATTTTTGCGTGCCGGAAAATGCGAGATCCGCTCCCCATTTATCGAGTTCCACAGGCATACCGGAGAGGGATGTGACGCAATCAACCGCCAGCAGTCCTCCGTGTGCATGCAATGCTTCGCCGAGTTGATCGACCCGCTGATACACACCTGTGGAAGTCTCGCCATTCACGACCCCGCACAATTTGGGTTTATGAGTTTCGATGGCCTCCAATAAACGCTCCTGCGGGATGGCTTCGCCCCAAGGTGCCTCGACGCGCACCACTATGGCCTGCATTTTTTCGGCGAGATTCGCCATGCGCCCGCCGAAAACTCCATTTACTCCGACGACGAGCGTGTCGCCTGCTTCCAGAAAGTTCACGAGCAAAAATTCCATCCCGGCACTAC
>JBGTCP010000213.1:0-22723 GCA_041748815.1 Chthoniobacterales bacterium | reverse complement strand
CTGGCTGTATGGACTTGGCGCTTTGGTCGTGATCACGGTGGTGGTTATTAAAAAAATGGCTGAGTCATCGAGTGTGGTGGATGCGTTTGTGATGGCGGTGCCGCTGGTCGGGAAAGTGCGGGCGGCGATGGCCCGGACGCGATTTTTATCGGCCCTGAATGTGCAGATGGATGCGGGGATCAACATTATTGATAGTTTGAAGTCCGCGGCATCGGCATCTGCATCGGCAGCTTGGGCCTCGGCCTCTGCCCGCATACAGAAGCGCATTCGGAAGGGCGAGACGTTTGCGGACAGCATCGCCGTGGAACGGGTGTGTCCGCGTGCATTGGCGCGGGCAATCGGCGTGGCGGAGTTGAGCGGCGGGCTTGAGGCAACGCTGCGCAAATGGGCTGCCGAGAGTATGGAGGAGGCCCGGCGGCGGATTGCGACGCTGGCGTCGTGGATTCCAAAGTTGATCTATCTTGGCGTGGTCTTGTTCATCGCATGGCGGGTAGTGAGTGTTTATTCCGGGATTGTGAACGACCAGATTCTTCCGCTTTTGCAATGAAAGCGCAGGGTAATCCTATTATTCTCGCGGGGCCCACTGCTGCGGGGAAATCTGGCATCGCGCTGGAGCTGGCCCAGGTGCTGGACGGCGAGATTGTGTGCGGGGATGCTTACCAGATTTACGAGGGCATTTCTCTCATCACTGCAGCTCCGTCGGACGAGGACATGGAGGTGGTGCCGCATCACTTGTATGGCGTGATGCCGCTGGATACGTGGAGCGATGCTGCCACGTATGCGCGAATGTCTGTGCCGGTGCTGGAGGAAATTTTGCAGCGCGGAAAAACGCCGATTGTTGTTGGCGGGAGTGGATTGTATCTGGACGCGCTTGCGTGGGGGCTGAATTCGCTCCCGGATGTTGCTCCTGAGCTACGAGAAGAGGTTGGATCGATGAGTCATGACCGCCAATTGCTGAAGTTGCTGGAGCTGGATCCGCTTGCGTATGAAAAAATCGACCGCGCGAACCGGCGGCGGGTTTCGCGCGCACTGGAAGTGACGCTTGCAGCTGGCAGGCCGTTTTCGGATTTCCGGTCGGATTGGAATCCGGGTGCACCGCGTGCGACGCCATTGCATGGATGGCGGATGCCGTTTTTTGTGTTGCAGAGGGATCCACTGGAGTTGCATGAGCGCATCGACCGGCGGGTGGAATGGATGTTTGCCAATGGCGCGGTGGAGGAGGTAATTGCCGCTCCGCATGCGGGGGCGACTGCATTGAAGGCGATCGGGTTCCGGCAAATCCGTGATCATTTAAACGGAGTGATTTCGTTGGATGAGGCGATGGAATATACGCAGCGGGCGACGCGACATTATGCGAAGCGGCAGCGCACATGGTTTCGCAACCACTCACATGATCTTGCGCTGGATGCGGATCAGAATCCGGTGGAGCGGATTTTGGAGAGCCTCAGCAATGGCGACTTTGCGGGTGCTGCTTGCGGCAGCGGGCAGCAGTGATTTTCTGCAAAAGGCACACCGGATCTACTTGCGCACACGAATGGTGTGTTTCCCGCACTCGAGTTCTACGAAGGTGCCGTTTTTCATGTTGCGAGTGATGATGAATGTGTTGTTGTCGCCGTGAGTGGCCCATGGGCCGCGTGGGACTTCTTTGAAATCCACAAACTTCCAATCCGTCACATCAGTCCCCGCCATGCCCAAAAAGTCGCGGACTGCCGGCGAGACGTCGAGGCCTGCACCCTTGTTCAGGTTTGGCGAGGGTCTCTCGCGCCCGAACACATATTGCCAGTGGTCGGTGCGGAAGGGCCCGCAGTCTTCCCATTGTGCGTAAGCGACTTTATTTTTGTGACGAATGGCAATCCATTGGCCTTTGAGTGTGGTGTGGCCGGGTTTGACGTAGCGCTCGCGGAACCATGGGACTACGCGGGAGGCCTCTGGCCTGTGGCGGCCGCCGCGCATGACGTCGTTGTAAGGAAGCGCGACGTAGAAAGGATTTTGACGGGGGGTGAATGCTGCGGGGAGGAAGCCTCGACGGGTTTTCGGATCAGGATTATCGTAGCCGCCGTAGGATGATTTCCATACGGGGTCCCAGGAGGAGGAGGTATTTGGCGTGGGGTTGTTGGGAGTCGGGAGCTCGCCGACCCAGAAGGTAGTGGTGACAATGTTGCGACGCCATGGGAAGCGGGAGAATCGCTCGCGGCTGGTGGTCGGGACAAGCACCTGCGGCTCGACGCTGAGGAGTGCATTTTCGCGTAGTTTCTCCGCGTACTCGGAAAATTCACCACGGTTTGCGTAGCGTGTGTCCGCAAGGACTTGGGTCGGAGCGCTGCCAAAAATGAGGGCGGCAGCCATGGAGAAAATTTTATTTTTCATACTGGTGGATGTGAGTCCAGACAGGACACTATTAGGTTCGAAGGAAGTCGTGCTCTTGGCAAGCAGTATTTTTTTGGATTAGTTGTTGCAGATACTGTGCCAAGCGAGTAAATGAACTTTCTGCACGGGGCGTAGCTTAGCTTGGTAGAGCGCGTGGTTTGGGACCACGAGGTCGCTGGTTCGAATCCAGTCGCCCCGATTTTCAGCAAATGTTGGCCACATCAGCGTGGGCTTGTCGGTTTGTTGTCCCCCTTGAGACACGGGTTGCAAATTATTGCGCGGTCGGTAGTGTTGGCTCCTCCAATGGCCTGGCTTCTCCTTGTAATCTCCACAATTGTTTTCGGCTTAGCGGTCGTGGTGACGCTTGTTTCTGTGATCCGCTCGAAGAAGCTGCCGTGGCGTTTTAATTTTTGGATGATCAGCCTGGCCTTCATTTTTCAGTGTGCCGGGCTGTGGTTTCGCGGGGATGAAGCGGGGAGGTGTCCGCTCACGACGTTTGCAGATGTGCTCATATTTTTGAGCTGGTCGGTCGTAGTGGTTTATTTGTTGGTGGGAACTGCGTAGCGTGTTTCATTGTTGGGTGCGTTCACTGCACCGCTGGTTTTTGCGTTGCAGACGGTAGCTCTCTTCATTGGGCTGGCACCGGTGCCGGAAATCGAGCGGCGTGCTCCGGTGAATGCGTTTTTGGAATTGCATGCGGCACTATCGCTGGTGGCCTACGGGGTATTTGGACTCGCTTGTGTGGCGGGCTGCATGTTTTTGCTTCAGCGCTGGCAGTTAAAAAAACACAAGCTGAACATGTTGTTTTTCGAGCTGCCTGCGATTTCCACGCTGGCGATTGTGAACAAGCGGCTGCTCACTTTTGGTTTGGCGATTTTGACGGTGGGCTTACTGGCGGCGATTGGCCTGCCTGAGCTGCCTGAGGGAATGAAGCTCGGTGTTGCTCTGGCGGTGTGGGCTTTTTATGCGGTGATTGTCTTCATGCAATTTGGCCGCGGCATGGCACCGTCGCGCACGGCCTGGTTGTCGATTGCAGCCTTCTCATTCAGCCTGGTGACGCTCTGGGGAGTCACTGCGGTGGGAGGTGCAGGCGGATGAATGTTGTGTGTATCGGGATGAATCATCACACGGCTCCGGTGGAAGTGCGCGAGCGGTTTGCCGTGGCTGAAGCTGACCTTGGGCGGCTTGCAAAGCAGGTCCGCGACATGGCGGGTGCTGAGGAGGCCGTGATCGTCTCCACGTGCAACCGGGTGGAATTTTATCTCGCGGGTGCATCGGCAACGGCAGCTTCGCACGGCGTCGATCAGTTCCTGCAAGCGGCTTTCGGAAACGCGCATCCCGAGGAAGTGGCGATCTACCGGTATGATGCCCCGAACAGCATGGCGCATCTCTTCCGCGTCGTGTGCGGCTTGGATTCCATGGTGCTTGGTGAGACGGAAATTCTTGGCCAGGTAAAAAAAGCTTACCAAATGGCAAGCAGCGACGGGCACACATCGAAGCTGCTCAACAAGGCGTTTCAGAAAGCATTCCAAGTGGCTAAGCAAGTGCGTTCGCGGACCGGAATCAATCGCGGGGCCATCTCTGTGGGATCAGTGGCTGTGGAACTCGCATCCAAAATTTTCGGCAACCTCGCTTCCTGCAAAGTTCTCCTCATGGGCGCCGGCGAGAACAGCGAACGCACGGCGCGCAGCCTCATGTCGCGCGGCGTGACGAATCTCATCGTCACGAATCGCTCACTGGAGCGTGCCACGCAACTGGCGGATTCGCTGGGCGGACGGGCGGTGGCGCTGGATGCGTGGCAGAATGAGTTGTCCGATCTGGATATTTTGATCACGTCCACGGCGGCTACTGAACCCGTGGTCACCAGGCGGGATCTGGAGCCATCGCTGGTGCGGCGCAAACACCGTCCGCTTTTCTGCATAGATATTGCGGTTCCGCGCGACATTGCGGCGGATGTGGATGCGCTGGAAAATGTTTACCTTTACGACATCGATTCGCTGGAGGCCATTGCCGATAAATCGTTGCAGGCACGCAACGATGAACGCGAGGTCTGCGAGCATTTGATCCAGACACAGGTGCGGGCATTTCAGGATTGGCTGGATGCGGACACACGTCGTCATGGTCAATTGCCGCCGGTCACCAATTCGATCCACGCATCCACATGAGCAAACGGAGGATCATTATCGGAACGCGCGGCAGTGAGCTTGCACTAGCGCAGGCTCGGGAGACGCAACGGGTGTTACATGAAAACTTGCCAGGCCATGTGATCGAGCTCGAGATTATTTCCACTACGGGCGATCAGCGGCTCGATCTGGATCTTTCAGCACCGGTGGATGCCACCGGAGCTAAAATTCCCAAAGGACTTTTCACCAAAGAACTCGAAGTGGCATTGCTGGAGCACCGGATTGATGTGGCCGTGCACAGTCTGAAAGATCTCCCGACCACATTGCCGGATGGATTGGAACTCGTGGCAGTGTTGGAACGTGAATCGACGCGGGACCTGCTCGTGACTCGTGAGGCGATGACGCTGATGCAATTGCCACTTGAAGCAGTGGTGGCCAGCGGCAGCGTGCGGCGGCGATTGCAGTTGCAGGGCGCGAGGCCGGATCTCACACTGATCGGACTTCGTGGAAATGTGCCCACGCGGCTCGCCAAGCTGGCCACTGAGAAAGCGTGGAGCGGCATTGTACTTGCCGAGGCGGGACTGCACCGTCTTGGGATTCTTCCAACGGGCGGGCTTTCATTTCAGCATGAAGGGCAGGTATTTTTTGCGGATCCGGCCGAAGATGTCTTCCTCGCTGCGCCCGGACAGGGTGCGATTGGACTGGAGTGCCGCAGCGATGACGAGGAGCTTGCCGGCTTGTTAGCAATGGTGAATCACCCGCCGACTTGGGATTGCGTGAGCGTCGAGCGCGCACTCCTCCGGGCGTTGGGCGGTGTTTGTCAGACGCCACTGGGCGTGAAAACTCACCGGATCGAAAACGCAGTTCACCTTTCAGCGCGCTTCGATAGCGAAGGCGCAGCCGCGAAATTCACTTCGGCAGAAATTGCATTGGATGCGGTCGATGCAGGCATTCAAAAGGTCGTTACCTATTTTCACTCATGAAATCACACAGTCCATTTTGCAGTTTGGTTGGTGCGGGGCCGGGGGATCCCGGATTGCTCACGTTGCGCGCGAAAGAATGCATCGAGACTGCGGATGTGCTGGTTTACGACTATTTGTGCAACCCGGTTTTCCTCGATTGGGCCAGGCCGGATGCGGAAAAAATTTATGCCGGAAAAAAAGCCGGGCATCACACGCTCAAGCAACCAGAGATCAATGCCTTGCTTGTGGAAAAAGCATTGGCCGGGAAATATATGGTCCGGCTCAAAGGAGGTGATCCCTACGTTTTCGGGCGGGGTGGGGAAGAGGCTGAGGCGCTTGTGGAAGCAGGAGTCGGATTTGAAATTGTGCCTGGAATCAGCTCCGCGATAGCAGGTCCGGCCTACGCGGGCATCCCCGTGACGCATCGTGCACACAATGCGCAGCTCACGATTTTAACCGGCCATGAAGATCCTGAGAAAAGTGAGACATCCGTGGATTGGGCGCATGTCGCAAAGACGCCGGGCACGCGGGTGTTGCTGATGAGTATTGACCGGCTGGATGCGATCACGCGCCGGTTGATGGAGCACGGAGCAGACCCGGAAACGCCAGTTGCACTCGTCCGCTGGGCGACCACACCGCGCCAGGAGACATTGGTCGGAACTTTGAAAACGATAGCCGCTCTGGCCGTCGAGCAAGGATTTAAAGCCCCGGCGGTGACCATCATCGGTGACGTGGTGGGTATGCGTGATCAGCTCGCCTGGTTTGACAAGCGCCCGCTTTTTGGAAAGCGCATTGTCGTGACGCGCACGCGCGAACAGGCTGGGTCGCTGAGCCGCGAGCTGGCCCGGCTGGGTGCGGACGTTCTCGAACTTCCCACCATCCGCATTGATCCACCGGACGATCCGGCGGCTTTCGACGAGATGGTCCTGCATGCGCATGAATACAATTGGCTTGTCTTCACGAGCCCCAATGGCGCTGAGCGGTTTTTCAGCCGCTACTATGAATTGCGCGAGGATGCCCGTGAAATCGGAGGCGCCCGCATCGCCGCAGTCGGGCCATCGACGGCGAAAGTGATCCGCAGCTACCGTTTCGCTGTGGATTTGTTGCCGGAGGAATACTTGGCCGAGGGTTTGATAAAAGCATTCACCGCTGAGTCCATCGAGAATCTCAACATGTTGGTCATTCGTCCCCAGGAAAACCGCGATGTGTTGGTGGACGGGCTCACGCGGCTGGGAGCCATCGTGGATAGCGCGATCGCCTACAAAACTGTCCCGGAAACGACCGGCATCTCACAGGTCTTGCAGAATTTGCGGGAAAATGGTGCGGACGCCATTACCTTCACCAGTGCCTCGACCGTAAACCACTTTCTCGACCTGCGCATTCCCTGGCCGGACGGCATGAAATCTGCAAGCATTGGCCCTGTGACTTCCGCCGCATTGCGGGAGCATGGGCTGGAAGTCGATATCGAAGCTCCCTCCCACGATATTCCGGGATTGGTCCAAGCTCTGCAAGAGAGCTTGATATTGCGGGCCTAGAATCGTTAGGGTGTGCTTTGTAAGAAATGCAGGCACGAAACTAGCTACTTGCATATTCGTAAACCCAGCCATGTCCAACTCTGACGAAATGTCCCCCGAAATCGACTTCGAAGCTCAAATGCTTGAGCTGTCGACGGCGTACGAGCGGCAACAAACCGAAGGCAAGCTCACGGCATCACTCGCAAAGGACCTCAAAGAGGTGGCCGATAACCAGGAGGCGCTCAAAGCATCGGTGGAAACCATCCTTGGCCAGACTTCAAAATATGCTGCGATTTTTGAAAAATTAAGCTCGTCTGAGCAGCACTCGGCGACGTCTGCCAAAGCTCTCACCGCGCTCACCGACGAGTTGAAGCGGAAAAACTCATTGGAGTCCAGCAACGAAAAACTTTTTGAGGCGATGCATCAGGAGCTCCGCACCTACAAAGATGGCTTCCTTTTTGATGCTTTGCAAAAACCCATCGTGCAGGATCTCATCCACTTGCTCGACGACTTGGAGCTGTTATCCATCCCTCTGGAGGAAGCTGTTGAGGCCACGACTGGCACCACCAGCGAACAGCTGGCGCCGGTTTCCAATAATCTACTAAATAGTATCCACTTTTTAGTCGAAATCCTCAACCGGCTTGACGTCGAGCAACTGATTGACGTGGAACACTACGACAAACGCATCCACCGGGCTATTGAGGTGCAGCCCACCGACGACCCTGCGGAGGACGAAAAAATCATTCGCGTGCACCGCGCCGGTTACCGGTGGCGTGACCGCATCCTTCGACCCGTGGACGTGGTGATCCGCCGTTTTACGCCATCTGAGCCATCCGGAAGCGAATCTTCTCAGGACAATTCCTCCTCAACACCAGCATCCCACCATGAGTAAACGAAAAGCAGTCGGCATCGACCTGGGCACAACATTTTCTGCCATTGCACACATTGACAGTTACGGTAAGCCTCAGATTATTCCCAATTCTGAAAGCGAGCGCATCACTCCCTCGGTGATCTTATTCGATGGAAGCAATGCGGTAGTGGGCACATATGCCAAACAAAATGCAGTCGCCGAACCGGAGAAAATCGTCGATTTTGTGAAGCGGGAAATCGGAAAGAGCAAAGGTGATTTCAGCCGCGAATTTGGAGATCGGCTTTACTCTGCCGAAGAACTCACCTCGTTAATCCTCAAAAAGCTCAAAAACGATGCGGAGCGTTATTTAGACCACGAAGTCACAGATGCGGTCATCACAGTGCCGGCATATTTTAATGACTCCGAGCGGACCGCCACGATTTACGCGGGACAACTTGCAGGGTTCAATGTGCTCCAGTTACTCAACGAGCCAACAGCAGCCGCGCTTTCCTACGGCCTCGACAAGTTGGATCAAAATCAAACCGTCTTCGTATTCGATCTCGGCGGCGGCACATTTGATGTGACGATCATGCGCATCGATAATCAGCATATTAAGATGCTGGCCACCAATGGCGATCACCAGCTCGGTGGTAAAGACTGGGACGACTTGATCGTGAACCTCGTCGTGGAGGAATTTGACCGCTTGCATGGCGAGAATCCACTGCTCGATCTGCAATCCTACCAGGACCTTCAAAGCCGTGCGCTTGCAGCGAAGATCCAACTGTCATCACGCCCCAAGACCACGATTGTTCACAGCCACAACGGTAAGAGCATCAAGGTCGAAATCACCCGCGAAGAATTTGAAAAATACGCAGTCCCGCTCACTGAGAAGTGCAAAGCGATCTGCGAAATCGTCATGCAGGAAGCCGGCATGTCATGGGGTCAAATTGATAAAATCCTGCTGGTCGGTGGTATGACACGCATGCCCATGGTGCGGGCGATGATCAATTCCCTTTCCGGCACCGCAATCGCCGATGACGTGAGCGTCGATGAAGCAGTGGCCCTCGGCGCAGCGGTGCAGGCGGTCCTCTGCCAGCTTGAGCAGGACGAATCCAGAGTTGCAGAGGAACGTGTGATCCCCGAGGAAACACGCCGTCAATACACTGGCCGTGAAGGTGGTCTCATCCAGGTCACCAACATCACCTCTCACACCCTCGGCGTCGTGCTCTGGGATGAGGATAAAATGGAGGAATACGTATTTCCCATGATCCGAAAAATGAGTTCGGTGCCTGCGGAAATCATCAACTCATTCGGCACCGCCAGCGCGAATATGGAACGCGTCATTGTGCGCATCGTCGAAGGCGAGAGCACGATGCCCAGCGAATGCACTCCACTTGGTTTGTGCGACATTGAGTTGCCGCCTTACCTTCCAAAGGGATCTCCGGTTGAGCTCACTTATCGCTACAATACCAACCAGGTGCTGGAAGTTGTGGTCGAGGCGTTCGGAAATAAAAAATCCGTTCAGATCAAGCGGACCACCGGACTGAGTGAGGATGAAATCGCGAGTGCAACCGCCGATCTCGCGCTCATCAAGGTGGAATAAATGGCGCTTCCCACACCTCTGCCGGACGACCCGCGGAAGTGGGATGGATGGCGCAAATTTAACTCGGAAAATTTTTACGAGCGGCTTTGCCTTTCGTTCGAAGAGCAACCGACTTCCGAGACGATTGAGGACAGCTGCCGACAGCTCCTGGTCTGGTGGCAAAAAAAACTTCCGCTCAAAAACCAGCCGAGTAACCCGCTTACCGGAATGTTGCGAGCTGGCCTTGACGATGCTCCGCGGTTTTTGAGCCAGGCCCGGGCGGAATTGCTGGACCCGGAGTCACGGGCACGTCTCGACCATCAGCTCCAATCCGAGATCAAAGAATCGGCGTCTCTCGAATTCAAAAAATTCCTGTCTTTTTCACTCTCCGAAGGCGTTTTGCGCGAGACAGCCGAGGAGCGGTTGATGGAGATCGCTGAAGCTCAAGGGCTTTTAGAGGCCGAGGCTCAACATATCATTACCCTGGAGCTTGAAAAATGCGAAGTCCTCCGTGAGCGGGATTTGCCACCGCCTCCCGAGGTGGCTGCGCCAGTGGTGATGGGCACTATTGGCCTGGCCGATTCGGGGGATGTGCAGGATCAATTTTTGCGGCTCCTGAGTCTTGCCGGTCTGGAGGACGGCGAGATGACCGATGACCAGCGCGATGCCTTCGTCAATATGGCAGAGAACCTTGGCATCGCTCCCGGGGATGCTGAAGATATGATCGATGAGTGGATCGAACAGCAGCAGAATACCATCACGCCGGCAGTTCCTTCCGACGCGAGGCGCATAACTCCGCTGGCTCCTACCATTCGCAAGCCGGCACCAACTGCCCGGCAGACGGTGCTCGCCACACAACCAGGCGTTGCCAAAGCTGCAACGAGGGTTGTACCCGATCCCCCGCCAATGAACACTATCGAAGAACGGAGAAAATTTCCTCCGTTCACGAATTCTCTCGGTTTGGCGATGGTATTGGTGCCGTCTGGTAAATTTACCATGGGCACCGATGCACCGACAGCGCCGCCGAATGAGCACCCGGCCCATGAAGTGCAGTTGACGCGGTTTTATATGTCGGTGATCCCGGTCACTCATGAGGCGTACGAAAAATTTGACGCATCCCACACCGTGAAGCGACCGCCTCTCTCCGCGTCGGATCACCCGGTGGTGTACGTGACCAGCAAAGAAGCCATGGACTTTTGCGAATGGTTGAGTCGCAAAGAAAACAAGCGCTACCGTCTTCCCACCGAAGCGGAATGGGAATACGCGGCCAAAGGCAAAGATAACCGGCAGTTCCCATGGGGCAATTTCAGCGGTGCAGGGAATCTTGCTAACTTCGCGGATCGCAATACCAGCTTCGGATGGAGTGACTCGCGCATCGACGATGGCTTCGCTGCAACCTCCCCCACCGGTCACTATCCAGGCGGCGTAAGCCCGTTCGGGATCCTCGATATGGCGGGCAATGTCTGGGAGTGGTGCTCCGACTACTTCGATGCTTATAACCCCGGAACCGAGGTGAATCCCAAAGGCCCGGGACGAGTCGGAAAGCGCATCTTCCGTGGCGGAAGCTGGCGCAGCAGGTTCAGCAGCCTGCGCACTACTGTGCGGGGCTTTAATGACCCGGGCTACTCATTCAGCGACCTCGGTTTCCGCATCGTTTGCGAAGTGTGAAAGCCTGAACGTCAAAGTAAATGCCCTCCGTGAAAATTTTTCATTGCAATGCGCCCTGAAATCGTGTGCTTTCGCCCCACTCGGCTGTTGGTAATCGGAGTCGTTGCCCCGTTCAGAATGCAGAAATATTAAATTTTTATTTGCATTCTGCTCAGGAGTTACTAATCCATTCCAGCAAAACCAAGTCACAACCTCAACCACCCATTTAATTATGTCCGAAAAATCCATTGAAGAAAAAGTCAAAGATATCATCGTTGATCAGCTCTCTGTTACTCCTGAGCAGGTCACTACCAACGCATCGTTTATTGATGACCTGGGTGCAGACTCACTCGACACGGTTGAGCTCGTGATGGCCTTCGAAGAAGAATTCGGAGTAGAAGTGCCTGATGAAGTTGCTGAGAAGCTTCAGACAGTGAATGATGTGATCGAATACATCAAAGATAAAAAGAACGAAGCTTGATCCATTCTGAGTTCCGGTAAGTTGCCGGCTCACATCCACCGTTTCCCGGACGCGCTGGTCGATGGCCAGCGCGTTCGTTTTTTCACTTCCTTCCCCCGCAGTGCTTTTTGTGCGCTGAGTTAAATTTTCCACAATTAATAGTTGCAATCGTATACGGGTCGGATATTCATTCATCCCCTTTTTCGAATCAAATTTACACACCTACCAATATCATGAACCTCATCCAAAAAATCGAGAGCGAACAACTTAAGTCCGAAATCCCAAGTTTTCGCGTCGGTGATTCAGTGCGGGTGCATGTACGGGTGGTTGAAGGCGGCAAAGAGCGAATTCAGATTTACAGTGGCGTCGTGATCGGTCGCAAGGGCACAGGCGTGAATGCAAATTTCACCGTTCGCCGTATTTCTTACAACGAGGGAGTTGAGCGCGTATTTCCGCTGCACTCACCCAGAATCGCGAAGATTGAGGTAGCCAAGGCTGGTTCGGTCCGTCGTGCGAAGCTGAACTACCTCCGTGACCGTAAGGGCAAGCAGGCGCTTGCTGTGAAGGAAGCTGCGCAGCAGCAGGGCATCTGACCCCGCTCAACATTGGCGAAGCTTTCCCCTCAGGCCGAGTGCAACTCATGCGATCTCTCGCGTGAGTTGATGCTGCATAGCGCAGGCGTTTTCCCTGTCTGCGGAGTCGATGAAGTGGGCAGAGGATGCATCGCTGGTCCGGTCTATGCCGCTGCCGTCATTCTTCCCGCGTCGTTCCAGCATTCGACCCTGAACGATTCCAAAAAACTCACACCTGCCCAGCGTGAGCAGATTTATCAGGAGCTTGTGCACGATCCTTTGGTCTGCTGGAGCGTGGCATCCATCGATGTGGAGGTAATAGATTCCATCAACATCCTGCGGGCAAGTCATGAGGCGATGCGGCAAGCCATTGCCGGGCTCAGAATCAAGCCTGCCCACGCGTTGATCGATGGCTTGCCAGTGCATCCTTTTCCAGTCCAACAAACCGCTCTCGTCAAAGGCGATGCTTGCTCATTGAGCATTGCGGCGGCCAGTGTGCTGGCAAAAGTGACCCGCGACCGCTGGATGCTCACGATGGATGTGGAATATCCCGGCTACGATTTCGGTGTGCATAAAGGGTATGCGACCAAGGCACATCTTGCTAAACTGCGAGCCAATGGTGCATGTCCCATCCATCGCCGAAGCTTTGCTCCGGTGGCTCAGATCCCGTTCCCGTGGTGACGCGCGCCACGATCTCGGGGCGTGGGGCGAGCAGCGTGCAGCCGCTTATTTAAAAGCCCACGGGCACAAAGTCCTTTACCGCAACTACCGCGCGCCCGGCGGTGGCGAAGTGGATCTCGTATGCCGCGACCGCCGCGAGAACATGCTCGTGTTTGTCGAGGTGAAGACACGTACCTCTGCCGAGGGCGGCCGTCCATCGGAAGCTGTCAACCGCGATAAACAGTATCTTATCGCACGTGGAGCCATGTCCTGGCTTAAGCTCCTCGATAAACCGGAGGTGGTTTACCGCTTCGACATCGTTGAAGTGGTCGTCGGCGAACCCGAGCCTGTACACATCCGCGACGCCTTCCTCCTGCCCCCGCCGTACAGGTTTTAGGGAATCGTTCCAAGGGATTGACCTATTGATGGGGATCGCAGATATTCCCTGCCTCACATGTCCATTTCCCGCACGCGTAATTTTTGTATCATAGCCCATATCGACCACGGTAAGACGACTCTTTCTGATCGTCTGATGGAGCGCACCGGCACGATCGCTGATCGCGAAAAGCAGGACCAGCTTCTTGACTCGATGGACATCGAGCGGGAGCGCGGGATCACGATCAAGTCCCATCCGGTCACGATGAAATACCGGGCCAAGGACGGGCATGATTATAAGTTCAACCTCCTCGATACTCCCGGGCATGTGGACTTTTCTTATGAAGTCTCGCGCAGTCTTTCCGCCTGCGAGGGGGCTTTGCTCCTCATTGATGCGGCTCAGGGTGTGGAGGCGCAGACCGTTGCGAATATCCACCTCGCGACTAAACAAAACCTCACCATTATTCCGGTGGTGAATAAAATCGACCTGCCGAATGCGGATATCCCGTCCGTGCTCAAGCAGATCGAGGACATCCTTGCGATTCCGGCCGAGGAAGCATTGCTGGCCAGCGCAAAGGCAGGTCTCGGAATTGAGGAAATCTTGGAGGCTGTCGTCAATCGCATCCCGGCCCCGCGTGAGGAATTTGATGACAAAGTTTTGCGCGGATTGATTTTCGATTCCGTCTTCGATGGCTACCGCGGGGTGGTGGGCTACGTGCGGTGCTTTTCCGGATCACTGGAACCCGGCCGCCAGGTGAAACTCATGAACTCGGGGAAAAATTACGAGATCAAAGAAGTGGGCGTTTTTACTCCGAAGCAGTTCAAGCAGCCGCGCTTGGAATCTGGCGATGTGGGTTACGTGATCGCCAACATCAAAACCAGCGCTGAGATGAAAATCGGCGACACGATCACTGATGCGCGCATTCCCGCAGCCAAGCCGCTTCCCGGATTTCAGGAAATTCACCCGATGGTTTTCAGCGGCATCTATCCCATCAGCACCAGTGACTTTGAGCATTTGCAGATGGCGATGGCCAAGCTTCAGCTCAATGATGCGGCGTTTGTTTTCCAGGCGGAAAGCTCAGTGGCGCTTGGATTCGGATTCCGCTGCGGCTTCCTGGGTCTTTTGCACATGGAGATTATTCAAGAGCGTCTGCGTCGCGAATACGACATGGATATCATTGCGACCTATCCGAGTGTTGTTTACGAAGTCGAGCGCACGAATGGCGAAATCCTCATGGTCGATAACCCGGCACATTTGCCGGATGCCAGCGTGATCCTTGAGATCCGCGAGCCGGTGGTGAACGTGTATCTCATGTGCCCGAACGAGAACATCGGCGACCTCATGCAGCTCGTCCTGGATAAACGCGGTGATGTGGACCACACCGAGTCCATTGATACCCGCCGCGTGATGCTCAGTTGCGTGATGCCGCTCAATGAAATCCTTGTCGATTTTAACGACAAAATCAAAACGCTTACGCATGGCTACGGCTCCATGGATTACGAGCACGCTGGCTACCGTGCGGCGAAGCTGGTGAAGCTCGATATGCTCGTGAACACCGAGCCTGTGGATGCTTTTTCCAGCATCGTGCATCGCGACAAAGCGGAATCCCGCGGGCGCGTGCTCGCGGCGAAGCTCAAGGATGTGATTCCCAAGCAAATGTTTGTGGTGGCAATTCAGGCCGCAATTGGTGGCAAAATTATTGCCCGCGAGAGTGTTTCCGCATTGCGCAAGAATGTGACTGCCAAATGTTATGGCGGCGACATCAGCCGCAAACGAAAGCTGCTCGAGAAACAAAAAGAAGGCAAAAAGCGGATGAAAAGTATCGGCCGCGTTTCCATTCCCCAGGAAGCTTTCATTGAGGTGCTGAAGGCCTCGAAGTAGAGCTTGCCATCAGGCTTCGGCGATGAGCTTTTCCAGCCGCCGTCCGTATTCCACAAAGCCGCTGTAAATTGCCTCCGGCGCACCCTGGCCTGCGGATGGGTCGTGGAAGACACTGCCCATGTGCGGCTCAATGGAAATGATGCCGTCGTATTCGTCCCGTTTCAATGCCGCGAGGATCTCCGGCACTTTGCCCTGGCCCTCGCCCGGAAAGGTGAACGCCGCTTTTTCAGTCCGTGGACTCCAGATTCCATCTTTGATGTGCACGTAGGCAACATGGGATTTCACACGCTCGTAAAATTCCAAAGCGTCCTGCATCGGCCGGGGTTCGGGCTGTGCGCTGTCTTTGGTGAAAACCGGATTCCCGGTATCAAATACCAGTTTGAGTCCAGGCACAGCATTGAGGAGCTCCAGAGTCATCGGCCATCCGAGGCCGCCGTAGTTACGGCAGTTTTCATGGACCGTGGTGATCCCTGCATCACCGAAAAGCTCGACCAGTTCACGCAGCCGCTTGGCCCGCTCGTCAAATTGCTGGGATGCAATCGGCAACTCATTGCCATTCGAGTCCTCCAGGATTTTGAAACTCATAATGCGCACAAATTGGGTCCCCAGAGTTTGCATGCGGGGGATACATCGCAGCGCCTCAGCCCATGAAGCATCAAATGGCTGTGTCACACACTTGGCCCAGTTTGCGATGGCCGATGAAAAGCAACTCACTTCGAGCCCCGACTCTTCGATTTTTTCCACGACGATCTCGAAATCCTCGTCCGGGATATCGTGAATCATCGCCGCCTCCGAGTCACCGACCTGCACTTTGCGAAGTTCAAGGTAGTTCCAGCCCAGCTCCTGAGTGACGCGGATTTGGGTGTCGATGTCGACACCTGCTTCGTCGGTGATTCCCGCGAGATTTTTCATGGTATGTGCAGTGCATCTTGACCACCGATTACACCGAGTGCACAGATTTATTTTTTTATGAGAAGTCTTTCGAGAAGTATGCGTAGCATCATTTTGCTAGTGGTTAGCAGTTTTAAATTTCGCGGGGACGGAGTGTGATTCAGCGGACAGGCCCTTCATTGCACCCCGGCAGGGAGTGCTGGAAATCTTGCTTTCCTTTTGCCTCAACTTACGGTGTCGAAGACGATGATTCTATAACCTAGCTGGCGTGTCCGAAGCTTCCGGCACTGCAATTATCTGTTCTTTTGTGAACCCATTTCCGGCGACATCCATGGGAACAAGCTTAAAAAATAGTAAAAAAATAACACACAAGTTGCTCATTCAGAGTTGGTTAAAAAGATTTTATCGCATGGTAAAAGGACTGGAATCGAGAAGTTCTGCACTAGGAACGGAGGGTTTATGATACTAAAGCATCAAGATTTTTGAAATCCAACGTCTCGTAAGCAATTGAATACCAGTGATTTACTTCTGAGTGACAAAATCGTCACATTGCAGAAAGGATTTTTTTCTTGCAGCAATTCAGTTGCTAGTATTTCATCGCCATCATCTTCGGATCAACAACTCCGGGGCGAACAACTCCGGGGCATCCTGATGTGTCGGAGGAAAAAGCAAACAATTAACCACTGACACAAATGAAAAAACTACTAGGAATCGGATGCACCTTGATCATTGCCGCCAGCGCGGCAACCGCAGCCCTCAAATCCTCACCTCAGCCAACCGCTCCTGCGGACATTAATCCAGGCCATGGAGCAATTGAGGCACAACCGGAAGTGCGGAATGAGGACAATCCTTGCCCGACGCCTACGCCAACACCCGGTAGCGAATAAGGAATCGAAGTTTGCTGGTTCTCAGTTTACAGTTTTCAGAGATGAGAGACGGAACTGCTGCGTGTTTGATGGTCGGTGCTGCGGAGATGCTTCGTCGCGATGCGATAGTCCGCCTGCGGCGATTGGTAGGGCGTCCAGGCCCTTGGCCGCATGAGAGCCAGCGTTGTGTCGGCTCATCCTTGTTCTCTTCGTATTGCCGGAGGCACATTCTAACACTGCTAACCGCTAACCGTTCACTGCTCACTTACTTCCTCGCCCTGCTAACCGCTAACTGCCTACTGATCACTCCTCTCCATGCCGGTTGCGGGCTGACTTGGTCGATGCCGACAAATCATTTTGATGGGGTGGACCGTTTGGGGTATGTGAGTCTTTGGTATAAGATTGGTGAGGTGAAGTTGGACGAAAAGCTTTCGCTTCCGCTGCACATGAATTTTAATTCCAGCCGTCAGACATCTTCGCCGTATCTTGGTGCTGGGTGGAGTCTGGCTTTGCTGGAATCGCAGATTGTTCAGCAAGAGGAGAACCGGTTTCGGCTGGTGGAGCCATCGGGGTGGGGGCGATTTTTCTGGCGCAAGAATGCAAGTGAGACGGTTTTGGATGGGCAAGGGGGATGGAAGGCGGAGATTCGAGGGGATCGGATCAGTGCCTGGGCAACCTGCGGAACGCGTTTGGATTACTACCGGGGGCGGATTGTGGCGATGAAAACCGGTGGACACGACATCCAGTTTATTCAACATGCCGGGGCGTTGGCTGAAATTAGATCAGGGACACGGACGCTGGTGAGGGTTGAGAGAGATGCGAAGGGGGAAGTTACGGGGTTGGTATTGCACGGTGATGAGCGAATTACATTGGAAAGTGGAGAAAAGCCAAGAGTGGAATCTGTGGCAAAAAATAATTTGCTGGCAGGCGTGGAGCAAGCGCTCACGCGCGTGGAATACAACGCCGGAGCTGAAATTGGATTCGACTACAAGGTGGATGACAAGGTGCGCCCAATGTTGGTGGTGAATAGGACCCGAGAATTGGTTTGGAATCCTGAGGATGGGCGAATGATCCGGGATGAAGATTGGATTTATAACACAATACACAGCGGAGAATATTTCGACAACGCCGCAATCGAAAGGTCCAATAGCAGTAATCAAATAGAATTTTGGCATTACAATGGAGTCGAAGGTCAAGAAACTCGGCTTTTTGGAAACGGTGTGCGAACAACTAGGAGGTGGTTTACAGCTGGGGTGCTCATGGGGAAAGATCGAGAAGTCTACACAAAATCTGCTGAGGGGACGTTACTGCAATCGAGGAGATACCTTTACGACGAGAATGGGCGAAAACTTCGAATGGACGGAAGTGCGACTAGTGTTGCGTACCTTGATAGTGAGAGTTCCACTGTCGAGGAAGACATCCGAGAGCTCTTGGAACAGGGCGATATTCACGAGATACATCTGCTCGACCCCGCTGGGCGAATATCCGAGGCACATAAGAGCGATGGAACTTCTGTCAAGTACACTCGTATGCCCGATTCAACACTGATAGTTACCTTCTTAAATGATTCACATGTGACTAGGCACAGGTACAACTCCAATGCAGAGTTGTTAGAGCGCGAAATTCTTAGTGTCGCGACCGACAATCCAGAATCACGAAATCCTCGCGTAGAATCACCCAACGATCCCAAATAAAAAACAAAACATGAAATCACAAGTCAAAAATACTATATCCATCTTAGTGTTGTCAATATGTTCAAGCGTTCTTGTCACACAAGCGGATGAGGGAGATGGTCCTTTCTTCTGTCATGTTTGGCCTATATGCAAGCCTGATGCTAGTGAGTGTCCAGAAGCGGATACTAGCTGTGAAGAGAAGGTCGATTTATCAAATCGCATATACTACCGAACCCAAGAACAAAAGAGTTCCACCTATCCAGGATGCTCAGATGACCAGTCTCAAAGTACTGGTCCTTGTAGCGATGGAACAGGAGAAACATCCGACTGTATCGAAACGGTAAGTTACAGGAACAGTGACTGCACTGACTTTATGATCCGCTCTGCTGCAGGTCCACAAGGGTGCTCTATTTTTAGTGGGGACTGATATTCTTGCACCACCACCTAAAAACTTTGAAATATGATGCCATTTTTAAAACTTCTACTCCTCTTGCTGGGATTTATCGTTCATACTTCAAGTCAGGCTGAGCAATCTTCGCTTGGAGCAGAGCCCGTGCACGACTCCACCAAGCACCTTTTGGAATTAACAAAGGATGATCTTGCTGTTGTCTTGCAAAGCGCCGCTACGCCATTTCCACCTATAGCACTTAAGGGCCGGATTTCTTATATTGCCGATCCTAGCCCCACGGCAGACTTTGTGCAGAAGTTTGGAGGTATGAACGTAGCAGAACTGAAACCGGACGAATGGCGAGAGGCTCGGATGGATATATTGCTCAATTCACGACGCTCGGCGAAAGTTCAATGGGAATGGGTGAATGTGGAAGACCGAGGTCATTTTGAGTGGATCATTTTGGAGGAGCGTCTGAACGACAAGCCATTTGACTATCCCGACGAGGAAAAAAAGGGTGGTGTATATTGGAAGGACGGAGAATTCACTTATCCAACACCGGGAAGCTCAATAATCACAAACAGAATACTCGGCCCCCGGAATGCGTACGTACAATACAATACGACTGATTTTTTTTTATTTACATTTCGTGGAAATCAACTGTGGGATTTAATGCTGGCTCCGACGACTCAATTGCTAAAGAGCGAGATCGAGCGCAACGACGCAGGTCCCACTTTGAAGATCAGTTTAGAGGTGGTTTTAAACGGATTCTTAGGAACTATGTATTTATGGCTAGATGTTAATCAGAATCTACGCCCATTGAGACTTCGTCACGAGGTTGCGGCAAAGGAACCGAGCGCCCTCTATGCGGGTCATAGCTATGAGGTGGATGGACTTGAGTTTAGGAATGAAGATGGGATAGCAGTCCCTGTGAAGGCTCGGCTGCGCACTGCTCAATATGATAAAGAGGGCAACGAAACAGTGAGTGTTGTGTTTGACTGGGAAGTTTTGGAAATAACTCTCGGCGAAAGTGCCCGCGCACGGGTCAAGGAGCCTGTACTTCAGAGCGGGAAGCCTGTATATGATGAAATTCGCGGAGATTCCTGGTGGGCGCCTTGATATGTTGTTGATCCAGCCACTATTTTGGAGAGTAAACGCAAGTCGCATCATTCTTGCAGCTCTATGTGTGCTTGGAACTCTAGATTGTTTTGCCAAGCCTGACCATAAACACAGCGATTGCGCAATCGCTTGTGCTAAGCATTTGCTGTCGGCTACGGGAAGGAATCAAGCTGGGACCGCAATCTCTCAGGATCTTTTGAGACTAGTCCAAGATGGAGTCCCCGTTACACTTTTGACATTAAAGCGAGAACTGGATAAGCATGGGGTCGCCAGCACGATATTACATGGCTCGCGTAGGCATGGTGAGCTCCCGTCGGGTCTGATGATCGCCCGCGTTTCACAGGGACACTTCGTTGTGGTCCAGGCGCAAAAAGATGAAGTTAGAATATTAAGTCCTCCATACGCCCCTTACCTAGTGACGAAAAATACTTTTAGAAATATATTTGAGGACGAGTTGCTCGTCGTCGATCAGCAAACGGTTAATTCGGGATGGGATTGGGTGGTTGACAAAAGCGGAGTCGAATTCGGCTCTGTGTCTGCGGGGGCCACTCTGGAGGGTAAGATTTTGATTAAGAATCGTGGTCTGGAAACGCTTTCCATTTTGCAGGCACGCCCATCTTGCCCGTCATGCATGCAGGTTCGGCTCTCCGCCACGAACGTAGAACCTGATGAGATTCTTGAGATTTACGTTGAATATGACACTCTAAAGGGTGCCGGTGGGTCAGATGCTCGTGTGGTAATTGAGACGAATGATCCGGGTATTCCAATTGCTGTGATCCCTGTGAGCGTGAGCGTATCAAATTTTCGTTCGGTCCCAGCGCAAGTCCAGTTCGGACGCGTCATTGCGGGAAAGTCCGCAAGTACAACACTCACCTTGATTGCTACGAGCGAAGATTCCGTTAAAATTGTGAAATCTAAGGAAAGGTGTATCGAATGTATTGCCATCGAAGGCCATGGCATAGAGGTTCGTTTACAGCCAGATTGTTCAATAGGTGTTTTGGCAACAGAAATAGAGGTGTTGATGGAATCTGGCCAGATGGTTAATGTGCCTGTTCGGGCCGATATTATTCCATATTTAACTGCGTATCCTAATAGTATTTTTAAGACCGAATTAGCTAAGGGACAGTGGCAAATTAAGGCAGATATCCGAGCAGCTGACGGGGAGGTGTTGCAGATGGCAAAAGTGGAGTTCGTGGGAGAAGGTGCTGAACTTATTTCAGCCCATTTAACGCAAAAGGATACATCTTCGACATTGAGCGCTATGTTAAATATTAAAGGTGATACGAATATTGTTAGAGGATACCTGAAATGTGCATTTTTTGAGACAGATCCTAACAAGAAAAAGCCCGGAACAATATGCTTGATTCCAGTTCTTGGGTTGCTTAACAAAGAGCATTACTCTCTAGATCCATAAATCTAATGATAATCCATTCTATCTTTCTGTTTGGGAACCCAGGTTTTGGGCGCCAGAACCTTCATTTAGAAGCCTTAGGTCGTATCAACTATCATCCCGTCCAATTTACTTCTCAAGCATCTATTCAAGGAGAGGAATCAGAAGTGAAGCACGACAAAGAGGTTGGATTGCCTCTACTTCGTCGTTTGTTATTAGGGTTGGCTTGTTCTGTTGCACTCATTTTAAACAGTAATGCCGCTGAATCGGCACCGCCAACAGCCGTGAGTGAACAGGCTACTCAGGTGCATGTTGGCGCAGAACAGAAAACGTTGGATGACACGAATTACAAGGCTGTGTCTTCGCTCGTCACCGAAGCTAATCGGCGGGGTTTAGCTCAGGACGCTCTTGGTATCTCTGTCATCAGCGATCCTGAGTTACGCGCAAGGTTTGATCGCTTTCTCGGCGGTGCAGAGGTCACCCAAGCTGAAGCCGAAGCTGCCTCCAACGCAGAATTGGCAGCGCGGGTCTTTCTTGCTGAACGCAAACTTGCTGAGGCTTGGGAGCAGTTGCACAGCCTCGGCGAACTGGAGTTGGTTGATGGAGGAGTAAGCCGGGAACTTGCTAATCGTATTGATTCGCTCTGGAATACGGATCGCGCCGCAGTTGCTAGTCGACGTGAGAACGAATCACTAGAGCATCAAGTGCGAACGTCCACCCGTAACGCGGACAGTATGTCACGGCGGATTCGTGAAGCGGAGCTTCGCCATGCACAGCGGGCGCGTGGGACCGGAGCAGAGACCTATGCGCGGGGAGGCGCCAACACTGGCGGAGTTCCTCACGTAAGCGAAGTACAGGGTGCACCAGGTGTCACAGTGCCGAGTGTAGCTGATATAGAAGGGCGGATGGAATTGACCGCGGAGTACCTGCGGTCACTCGACGCACGCGCACGCATGAAACTCAACGAACTTCGCGTGGACAATCTGCTGGAGCAAACTAAGACCGACTTTGCGGCCTACATTTCCGCTCTTTTCGAAGGCCAGCACTACCGACAGGTCATCTTGGCTGCGGATTTCTATCGGCGCGTTTTTGACGTTAACGAATACCCGGTGGAGATGGGAAAACAGGTCACTCAAGCGATAGAAGCGGGTCGCCAGGCGGCAGAGGCGGTTTCAGTCTTTGCCTACCGCATGGAGCGGCACGAATTGGTGGGAGCAACTCAGCGCTTACAGGAGGCATTTCTATTCAGTCCTTACGACCTGAATGTGCTCTCAGTCGCCCGCTCGGCAAAAGATCGGGTAATGGACCATCTGCGGGCAGTCGAGAGGCTACGCAACCAATTAGAGGCACGAGATTTTGGTGCGCTGGAGGAGTCGTTGGCAGCCATGGAGACAAGTGCACG
>JBGTCP010000212.1:0-2457 GCA_041748815.1 Chthoniobacterales bacterium | reverse complement strand
CAGCTCGCAGGGCTGGGTCCACAAAATTAAGAATTTGCGGGCTGAAAGTCCGCGATCCGGTGCGGCAACCCAACACAATCCTAGAAATCGCGACCTTTCAGGCCGCATTGCTCATTTTGAACAGAAACCCGGCCCTTCGAGCCGGGCTATGGAATCGTCGCGCCTTCGGCGCTGTGTTCTTCCAACGTTAACTTGACGCACATGCCATCCGGGGCTGTCTCCCGCAGTGGCGGGATCAAGCCCCGGCTGCTGTAGTTGTGATCGCTCCGCGATCAAAATTCATTAACTAGCGTGCGCCAGATCGTCAGTCTGCGACTTTGGACCGGTAATGCGGATTCGGTTCCAAAACGTCCAAACTACGATCATGACAAGAACCACGCTTTAAACGCGCGGAAGATACCCGCCAGCAAGAGCCGTGAATTCCCGCACTTGCCGGGCCTGCCAAAGTTCGTCGTGGCCCAGCTCGTCGGCCATGAGCTTTGCGACCTCCGGAGCTGCTTCAATACTGGCTCTCGCTCCAAAAAGCAAACACCGAGTGCGGCGGGAAAGGACATCTTCAAGCTTCCGTGCCATCTCACGGCGCACAGCCCAAAGTACTTCGACTTTAAGACACGGGAGCAGGGGATGAATCCGGTCCGCGAGGTCGGGTGACTCGACGATCCATCGTTCCAATTCCGCTGCGTCACTGCCGTAAACCGTAAATTCTTCACGTGAGGCTGATGTGGCTGACCATCCGTGGATCTGCAGGTCAGCGGTTTTGCAGGAGCGCGGCGCCATACCTGCCATCAGCTCTGCTTGATTGACAGCATCTTCCGCCATGCGTCGATAGGTGGTCCATTTTCCGCCGGTGATAGTCAGCAGGCCGGAATTGGAGATCATAATCGTGTGGTCGCGGGACATCGCTGCAGTGCTTTTTGTGTCGCCAGACTTCACTAGTGGACGCAGTCCGGCAAAGACGCTGAGAATATCCGCGCGAGTGGGATTTTTGCTCAGGTAGCGGGCGGCTGTGGTAAGAATAAAATCGATCTCTTCATCCATGGGCAACGGTTCCAGGTCAATGGTGTCCACGGGAATATCGGTAGTGCCCACGATGACATGACCATGCCATGGCACTGCAAACATTACCCGGCCATCTGCGGTCTGTGGCACCATGGCGGCACTATTGCCGGGACGAAATTCGCGGGGCAGGACGATGTGCGTGCCTTGACTCGCTGCGATAATCGATCTCGCATCCGGCTCATCCAGTTTGCGGATTCCATCAGAGAACACGCCGGTCGCGTTGATCACCGCGTGTGCGCGAATGTCAAATTCCTCACCGGTTTCCATGTCCCGCACGGTCGCACCTTCCACCATGTCGTCCGATTTCAGCAGCCGCGTCACTTGAAGATAGTTTGCGACGAATGCTCCGTGGTCGACGGCGGTTTGTGCGAGATGCACAGCAAGCCGTGCATCGTCGAACTGCCCGTCATAGTAACTCACGCCGCGTAGCAACCCCTCGGGCTCCAGCGTGGGAATACGGCGGAGTGTTTCCTCGCGGGATAAGATCTCCGATTTCTTGAGACCAAGCTTTCCAGCGAGACGGTCGTAAATTTTCATCCCGACGCCGTAGAATGGACCTTCCCACCAGCTGTAGATCGGCACAACGAATGCCTGATGGTGGACGAGGTGTGGAGCGTTCACGCAGAGAAGCCCGCGCTCGTGGAGTGCCTCAAGCACCAAGGAAATGTTGCCCTGCTTCAAGTAGCGCACTCCGCCATGCACCAGTTTGGTGCTACGGCTGGATGTGCCCTTGGCAAAGTCGTGTTGCTCGACCAGCACCGTCCGATATCCCCGGCTCGCGGCATCGACAGCGACGCCCAGCCCGGTGGCCCCGCCTCCGATGACAAGGAAGTCAAAAGGCTCGTTGGTTTCGCGGATTTGCCGGAGGATGTCGTCGCGGTTCATTGAAGGAACTTAGCATGAGTGCTAAAGGAGGCGCGAGCGCAATTCATCGGATTCATGATGTATGATGATCTGGTTTTCACCGATCACTACGCGCGATTATTAGAGCCAATGGCGGATGCCTTCGTGCACCTGACGGTTTGCAGACCGTTATGGGTCGAGGATTCTGGGCGAATGTGAAAGTGCCCAATTTTCGATGGATTGGGCAACCCCATTTCATGGTGAAGCCGAGGTAATCTCCGCGTGCTAGGAAGGCGTGGAGGTGAGGATTCCGGATGCGTTTCAGTATTCCCTGCAACACGGGCAGTTGCGGTTTGGCGATAGCGCCCTGCCGTTTGAGATTCGGAATATTTTGGAGTTTGATTCCGAGAAACGTGAAACCGCATTTCAAGTGCTGGACAATTACGGCATTGGGAAACGTTGCCGTGCCACGGAAAGCGGGCCACGTCGCGTTTACGGATTTCATCATGTCGAGCTGGCGCGCAATCATGGCAATGAATGCCACGTCGGCCAGCA
>JBGTCP010000211.1:0-2520 GCA_041748815.1 Chthoniobacterales bacterium | reverse complement strand
CGCGGACAAAGTCCTCGCCTTCCGCTGCATCCATGCCAGCCGCAGGATGGACTCTTTCTGGAAACATCACCTCAACTCACGCGCCGCTGAGAATGACACGCTCCCCCTCGTCGCATGATTGAAGATTTTTGTCCTGCACCCGTTTCTTTTGTGATCGAAAATTAGTCCTGCCACCACTGATCACCCTCTTGATATTATGAAATACACCATTCCCGAGATCTCAGCGGAAGAAGCCGCTGCGATGATTCCTCACGACGCAAAAATCGGCTTTAGCGGTTTCACTCCTGCCGGAGCAGCGAAGAGTATCCCAGGTGCCATCGCAGCAAAGGCCGCTGCGGAACACGCTGCCGGGCGGCCTTTCAAAATCGGCGTGCTGACCGGAGCATCCACCGGTCCCGCTTTGGATGGAGCGCTTGCAGCAGCCGATGCCATCTCATTCCGCACACCCTATCAAAGCGATCCCACTTTACGAAAAAGCATCAACGAGGGCAAAACGCGCTTCTTCGATATGCATCTCTCGATGCTCCCACAAGCTGTTCGGTATCAGTTTTTTGGTGCACTCGATTTCGCTGTGGTAGAAGCCGCGCGTGTGAGCTCGGACGGCAAAATCCTTCTCTCAACATCCGTGGGAGCAAGTCCGACATTTCTGAGTCAGGCAAAAAAAATCTTCATCGAGCTCAACGAGTTTCATCCTCCTGAACTCGCCGGATTCCACGACATCTATGAGCCGAAAGACCCACCACATCGCCGTGAACTCCCGGTGTATTCGGTGCGCGACAGGATCGGCACGGAAGAGGTGCATGTGGACCCACGCAGAATCGCCGGCATAGTGCGCACCAACCTTCCCGACGAATGTGGCGGATTTGCACCCGTAAATGATGTGACCGCCCGCATCGGTCAGAATGTGGCAGACTTTCTCGCAGCGGAAATGCATGCCGGACGTATCCCCGCCGGATTTCTCCCCGTGCAATCCGGCGTGGGCAATATCGCCAATGCCGTGCTCGGAGCAATGGGAGGACACCCGGATATTCCGCCGTTTGAAATGTTCAGCGAAGTGATCCAGGACTCTGTTGTGGACTTGATGCGCAAGGAGCGCATCAGTTTCGCAAGCGGCACTTCTATCACCGTCAGCCCGGAGGAATTGAAAGCCATCTATGCCGACCTGGCTTTCTATAAATCCCGCATTGTCCTGCGCCCGCAGGAGCTTAGCAACAGTCCCGAGCTGGTTCGCCGCCTGGGTATTATTTCCATCAACACAGCGCTCGAAGCCGATCTTTTCGGCAACATCAACAGCACACATGTCCTTGGAAAAAATCTCATGAACGGCATCGGCGGGTCGGGCGATTTCACCCGCAATGCTTACCTCTCGATTTTCACCTGCCCGTCCAGTGCGAAGGGTGGAAAGATCAGCGCGATCGTGCCAATGGTCAGTCACATTGACCACAGCGAGCACTCGGTTCAAGTGCTCATCACAGAGCAAGGTGTTGCTGATCTGCGTGGCAAGGACCCGCATGAGCGTGCTTTGCTGATCGTTGATCAATGTGCACATCCGGATTTCCGCGATGAGCTGCACGGCTATTTTGATCACGTGAAAGACGGCCACACTCCGCAGACGCTCTCCCAGGTGTTTGCGATGCATCAGCAATTCTTGCGCACCGGTGACATGCGAGATGTCACGTGGGAACTGTAGTAGAGAAAGGGTGAGCGGTGAGCGGTGATCGGTTAGCAGTGGAAATCAGCTGCGAGAAACCCACAGCCTCAGTCTATCATAATCGAAAATCGAAAATCGCATTTCAAAAATTCCCCGAACATATCATCGCATCATGATATGCAAATTTGTTCTTGAATTCGAAAATCTTTCCCGCACCTTGTCTTCATGGCAAGTGTCACAGATTTAGCAGAGAAATCCGATGTTCAGGTAAAGCTGGAAGCGCTCTTTGCAGAGCGTCTGGTGATTATTGACGGAGCGATGGGTACGATGATCCAGCTGCGCAAGCTGGATGAGGCCACTTTCCGGGGTGCACGCTTTGCGGATTGGAATGGTCATCTCAAGGGGAACAACGAGCTTCTCAACCTCACGCAACCCCACATTATCGAGGACATTCATTACGCATACCTTGACGCTGGCGCGGATATCATTGAGACCAACACATTTAATGCCCAGGCAATCTCGCTTGCGGATTATGAGATGCAGGATCTGTCGTTTGAGCTGGCGTACGCAGGAGCCCAATGTGCCCGAAAAGCAGTGGACAGGTTTCTCGCAGACCACCCGGAATCCGGGCCGCGATTCATTGCCGGCACGCTGGGGCCTACGACGAAGACCGCATCCATTTCCACAGATGTGAATGATTCCGCTGCTCGCGGCGCGAGCTATGATGATCTTGTCGCCGCCTACCACGAGCAGGCGCGCGCCATGGTGGAGGGTGGAGTCGACATCCTGCTTGTGGAGACCATTTTTGATACGCTTAATGCGAAGGCAGCATTTTTTGCGATCGAGAAACTGTTCGATGAAATCGGCTA
>JBGTCP010000210.1:0-3384 GCA_041748815.1 Chthoniobacterales bacterium | reverse complement strand
TTTAGCGAACGTCGAAAGTGTGGTACGGCGGGCGGAAATGTCAACCAAGGAACAGGGATGAGTGAGTCCATACAACTCCCATCAGAACGGCAGTACGCCGTTGCCACCACTGATTTGTTGTGCCTCTGCTTTCATGGTCGGAATGTCTCAATAGTAGCAAGCTGCTCTCCAGGAGCAATGCTGATGTATGATGTCTCTTCGATCCCATTGGTGAAATGCTCTGCGCGATATGTTTGATCATACTCCCATCGAGCCACCGAGCGCACCCACGGAAGAAGTGAGCGGTCAGAGTGAAGAGTCCAAGAGTAGTTCGGAATGTCAACGAGTGACCAAATCAGGGCTTTGGTGTCGATGATCTTAGTAGAGTCCGGTAGCGAGTATCCGACTTCGTGAAGCAATCGGTCGGGATCGCGAAGTCGCCATTCGACAAGCTTCGTCGTGAGAAATGGTAGTGCTATGAGGGCCGAAAGCATACCAATAGTGATCTTGGCAGTTCTCTTCATTTTTTTTGCACAACGTCGAGCTCAGGGACGGCTACCTGGAGTGTGGGGTGGAATGCATAGCGGTAGAACGGCGAGGCAAGATAAACAAAATAGCTGGTAGCCGTTACCTGTAGCGCCTTGTTCGGTCTGATTTTTCCTATTCATGTAGTTTGGGGGGCGCTTCATTGGTCATCGTCGCTAAGATCTGGTGTCTAAAAAAATACCATAGCGATACGAAAAGAGCCGAATTCGAAATAAAAACAAATACTTGGCATATCCCGATTAGCGTCCACTGAAGCTGTAGTTGTTCATGGCTGTCATCTCCGAGAATGTAATCCTGAGCAACCGGGAAAGGTCCCAAGGGCGACTCAAAGACAACACGAGTAGTCATGAACGCTAGCCAGATCAGGCTCGAAAAGAAAGCGATCTGAATAGGTTTGGTACGAAAGGCAGTGCGTGCCGAAATCAATGCGACAACTGCTAGAGCTGGGGGAATCAGCGGAAAAATAATCTGCAGGAGTTCTGCAAGATAGAATGTGCTTTGCGGATTCATTTCTGACCGAACAGTATTTATTCGTAGTACCCTCGGAAGTGATATCCAGAGGATTTAGGTTCTGCATTCTGTGTTGTAACTCCCTCATTGGCAAGGATATTCTTTTCGAAAGGTGTGTATATCAGGTGATTTTTCATGGGTTGCTGATGAGTGGCATGTGAGTGCTGATATCACGACGATTTGGTTGCAGAATGTGGTCGGTTAGTCCCGATAGCTATCGGGATTATTAGCAGTGGAAGTGGGCTAGCGCAGGTAGGATGATGTGCTGAAGGAAAGACGGCCCAAGGAATTGTGGCAACTGGATCAGTGGGGAGAGAAAGCTGAAATTTGAGGGGAGACCGGAGGTCAGAGGTCGGGATGAGGGCACTTGGCCAGATGTCCTGACTTTTTAATCTGTGTAAATCCTGTAATCTGCGGTTGGATTCTGATTGTGAAGGTTGCCTGGCGCAGGGGCGGCTTGTAGATTTTCGAATTCGGATTTTCGATCGATGCGGGGCGGTGGCAGGGGGGCAATTGAGATATACCGCCGCACATTAACTTTTTTGAAACTTGCCCACGTCAATTCCGTTGCAGGCGTGCAAGGGCTGCCAGCCTGCGATCCCTGCGATCTGGAGATCGCAGCTACTGGCTCGGCAGCGATTGGTGCCGCTTAATCAAAATCCCAAAACTTGATGCGCGGCGGTATAGAGGGCGCGGGTGTGGGGTGATGCCGCGTGGCCTGTCAGGCAGGAATGCCAGTCGTAGGTTCTTTTCCCGTGATGAGCTTTCCCCAAATCATTTGGCACGATCTCAAAAAATCCTGTGCATCCTGAAAATCTTGAAATCCTGTCCAAGAAGCGAACACGTTGGCTCCATGACCGGGTGCGTTTGCTGTGGGACCAGGATCGACGGGAAGCGGGACTGGCCGGAGAGTATATACCGGGTGCATTGGCGCGGAAGTTGCGCCGGGCGGCGGAGAGTTGCCGGAACCCTTGACCTCGCGCTCACTGGGACAGTGGGAATTCTCATGAAAGCCAAAATAAGCGGAAAGATTCCTTCTTTGCGCAGCGTTTTGCACACGTTGTCTTCCGAATTCGGATTTTTCCCTGCACCCCGACCTTATCCAGCAGGTGTGCCTTGAAACTGGAGAGTAATTCCGAAGGATTTCTTAACCTCAATACGCTGTCGGGGACCGGTAAGCAGCCATTGCTGATTTTCTGCATCGCACCGCCACTTCGGTCTGGCCATTTACTTGCACTTCGTCATAGTTGGAGGATGAATCAGCCTGAGGAAGCATGGCGGAACTTGGCCCGCACGGTGCGACGACATGCCAATACGGGCATGTGGCTGGAATTTCTTTTGCCACTGATCCTCGGCTGTCTGGTGCTTGCAGGACTCGGTCTCCTCTCTGCCCGCTTCTTTGAATGGCCGCTGGGGATTGTTCTTGCGGTGCCGGGTGCGCTTGTGGCCAGCGTAGTCATTGCGGCTTGGATTCGGACGCGCCACAAATTCTGGAATGACCGGGACGCGCTGGTGCAATTGGAATCCACGTTCCATCTCGACTCCGCGCTGACGGCGGCGGATGAGGGCGTTGCGGCGTGGCCGGCGTTCCGCGAAATGCCCGCTTGTCTGCGCTGGCGCTGGTCGAAAGTGCTGCCACCTTTTGCGATGGGGTTGGCTGGGATAACGCTCTGCGCGTGGATTCCGCTGCCGGACCGCGCAATCCTCACTGATGGCCCGCGTGAAAAACCCTTTGTCTGGCAGCAGGCGGAAGCACTCATTGAAGAGATCGAGGAAGAGAAGATTTCCGAGCCTGAGAAGCTGGAGGAATTGCAAAAAATACTGGATGCCATGGCCGCGCGTAAACCGGATGAATGGTACGAGCATGCCAGCCTCGAAGCTGGAGACAATCTCAAAACCACTCTGGAAGATTCGCTTGAAGCATTGGTGCGGGATCTTTCTCTGACCGATGCGGCGCTGGATCGGCTTGCAAATGCTGGCGGCCTTGCCAGGGACTCCACGCTTCGCGAAATCGCCGAACGCCTCGGCGATGCCATGCAGGGTTTTGACGCAAATTCCATCGGCCTCAACCCCGACCTCGCCCGTCAGCTCAGCGAACTCGGCGACATCCGCAATCTGCGCCAGCTCAGCCCGGAGCAAATTGCCGCTCTGCGTGAGCAAATGAAAGCTCAGGCGGAGGGCGCCTGCAAAGCACTTGGAGATGGCGAATGTCAACTGCTCGTCATGATGGCGGGCTCGCAGCCCGGCTCCGGCGGCATCACCCGCGGCCCAGGCGCAGCACCCCTCACGCTCGGCCCGGAGTCGCCAGACCTCGGAGCCTCGGAAAAAATGGAGGCGCTGCCGGATGCG
>JBGTCP010000209.1:0-7059 GCA_041748815.1 Chthoniobacterales bacterium | reverse complement strand
CAATTGTTGGAGCACCCGGAGGAAATCACAGCCGCATCGCTGGGAGCCGCTGCCGAACTGCGCGAGGCATTGGCGGACAGCGTGGATTTCGAAGACCCGCCCACAGCCATTGCGGTGGTTTATTGCTTTTTGCTCTCGAGTGATCGCGCGATACGGCGGGGGCAATTGGATTTTCTAAGCGCAAATGCGATGCCTGCGGTTTTGCAGGTGCTCAAGCCAACGTATGACGCCATCGGCGGCATGGACGAGGGCTTCAAATTGCCACTGGTGGACATGCTCATCCCGACGCTCAAGCAACTAACGCCTGAGCAATATGCCACCTTTAAACGAAATGGTGCGGCGCTCATCGAAGCAGACGGGCGACTGAGTCTTTTCGAATTTGCAATCACGCGGGTGGTCTACCACGGGTTGGATATTCATTTCAGACTGGCCGAGCCGGAGCGGGAGCGTTTTCATTCACTCAATAATGTGCATGCTGCTGCGAATGTAATCTTTTCGTGTCTTGCGCATTTGGGAATGCCAGGTGAAGCGGATCAGCATTTCCGCACGGCGACCAAAATGCTGCTGCCAGGCTCTTCGGAATGGAAACTCGTGCCGCCGGGTGACTACGACTTGCACGACATCGACCAGGCACTGACGCACCTGAGCGGACTGACCCCGACGCTGAAAAAGCAGTTCCTGCTGGTCGCAGGTCGACTGGTCCTTGCTGACGGGGAGGTGGCGGCCAGGGAATTCCAGCTCCTGCGGGTGATTGCAGAATCTTTAGACACCCCAATTCCGCCCTTTGTTTCCTCCGTGACATCTGATAACTAGACATCCGATTTCTTAATTTTCTACAAAAACCAACCCCACAACCCATCCATCCTCATGACTGATCCAAACATTCCCGCACCCGCTGCCAAAAAAACCAGCCCATGGCTCTATGTCGGTCTCGGATGTGGCGGACTGATCCTTCTCCTCATTATCGCCCTGGGAGTGCGTGGCTGGTTGGGCAAAATATATGGTGAGGACAATGTGCTGGAGGGCAAATCGTTCGAGCAATTTGCGGCCGAGATGGAAGCAGATCCTGAGTTCACCGCGGTGGAAACCATGATCCGCCTCAACCCCGAAATCGAGTTGGTTTCTTCGAACAAAGAAGCGGGCACTGTGACGCTTCGCCAAAAGAGCGATGGCAGTGAGACGACCATCAGTATTGCAGACCTCCAAGAGGGGAAACTGTCCTTCGAGCAGGACGGACAGGTCACACAAATGGATGCCGCCGACGGCCAACTCGCAGTCACGCAAACCACTGCTGATGGTCAGACCCAAACGCTAACCTACGGTATCGGCGCAATCGAAGAGCACTCGGCGTATGCGACAGCCCTCGTCTTGCCCGAGGCTCAGGGGGTCCAATCTGCCATGCTCATGGATTCCGAAGAGGGAAAATTCGGTTCCTTTTTTTATACGACCGGTAAATCAGTGGAGGACACTGCCACGGAGTTGCAGGCGCTGGGCACACAGCAAGGCATCGAGTTCGAACGCACGCCGATGGAATCCGGCGATGGCACATTCATCACTTTGTCCAAGCCTCAGGCGGACGACGGGAAGGTGCTCACCCTTATGCTTAACCAGGAGGCACAGGGCACGAAGGTGACCGTCTCTTATCAGGAGCCCAAGCAATAAGTCAGTGGTGCCAGAGGGGAGAGTTGAACTCCCGACCAAGGGCTTATGAGTCCCCTGCTCTACCACTGAGCTACCCTGGCATGCGGTCACCACTATCCATGCGAATGTCCTCGAATCAATCAAAATTTTTGACACGGGGATCATCGCTATATCGGCAGCACACGGGGAGATGTGGTGCCGGAGTCTGAGGACTGGGGCGAGGAGCTTGCAGGTCTGAAGCAGGCAGGATTGCTGCGCACGCCGGTCATTGCGGAAGCTGCGCAGGGTCCGATGATCCAGATTGAGGGCACCTATTACCACAATTATTCATCGAACGATTACCTTGGTTTGGCGGATCATTCTGCTGTGAAAGAGGCGGCGATCCATGCTGTGGAGCGCTACGGAGTGGGCTCCGGCGCATCGCGGCTGGTGAGCGGGACACTGCCGCCGCATGCGAAATTGGAGGAACAGCTGGCGGATTTTAAAGGGACTGACCGCGCGCTGACTTTTTCCTCGGGATACGCCACAGCCATGGGCGTGATTCCTGCATTGGCGGGGGCCGGGGATGTGATTCTCCTGGATAAGCTGGCACATGCCTGCCTCATCGACGCTGCAAAACTATCGAAGGCCAAGCTGCGTGTGTTTGCACACAATAACATGGCCCAACTGGAAGAACGACTTGCCTGGGCACGCCGGGAGCATCCGGCAGCGAGGGTTTTAATTGTCACGGAATCAGTATTCAGCATGGACGGCGACTTTTCCGCTTTGCCGGAAATCGTTATGTTAAAACAACGCTATGGTGCCGGGTTGCTACTGGATGAAGCGCATGGAGTAGGCGTTTTCGGCCCGGGTGGGCGGGGTCTTGCGAATGAACTGGGACTCGCAGCGGCCGTGGATTATCACATGGGAACGTTGAGTAAAGCGCTTGGAGCATCCGGCGGATATGTGGCAGCTTCTGCTGGGGCGATTGAATGGATCCTCAATAAAGCGCGGAGTTTTATTTATTCCACGGCACCCACGCCTGCATCCGCTGCGGCAGCACGTCGAGCATTGGAGATATCCGACTCACTCCTGGGAGATCAGCTGCGGCGTCAGCTGCGCGCAAACCACGCAGCATTTGTGGAGCAATGGAATGGGAAAGTGTCCTGGTCCGGGAGTTTCACTCCCATCATCCCTGTGGTCGTGGGCGATAACGAAGCCGCGATGGAAGCTGCAAAATCCTTGCGGCTCAAAGGCTTCTTTTTGCCAGCAATCCGGTTCCCCACTGTGCCAAAGGGGAGCGCAAGATTGAGAGTTTCATTCTCAGCATTGCATGATTGTTCCGCCACACAATCTCTGTCCAAAGTCATTATTGAACTGATGGACAAGTCGTAAATCACTGGTTTGCAGTAGCTTAAAACTTAAATAGCCATAATGACCATGGAATGGTCCCCTCTGCACCTGTGCTGGAATCATTCCTGCTTTCTTATACTGTCATCATGGCAACTCGAGACTTTTTAACGTTCTGCACCAAGTTGAAGCCGATAGAACTGCGCGCCCTCGGCGAATTTTCCAACTCGCTTCACATGGAGAAAGACACAATCATTTACGAAAAAGGTGATCCCAGCGATTGCCTTTTCATCATCAGCCGGGGAGTCGTGGAAGTGATCTGGGAAGAAGCAAACGCATCTTCCACCAAAAAGCCTGTTAGTTCTTGTTACCTTTCACGCGGAGACATTCTGGGCACCATTGGGGTGCTGACGGGTGTGGCGCGCGCTAACGCGGTGCGAACCTGCGAGCCCGTGAGTTTGTTGTGCATCCAAAAAGAGAATCTCACCAAACTTGTGGAAAAGGTGCCGTCTTTTATGTCGTACCTTGCTGAAGAACTGTCCTGGCAGCTCATGCATGTGAACGACGCAACCATCATGCAGAGCAACTGCCTGGAACTCAGTGGCAGTCTTGCCAATTTCGATCTCGTCACCGTTTTTCAAACGCTGCTACAGTCGTCACAAAAGGGCGAACTCGTCATCGCCGACGGCAATGATGAACCTGTGGCCAAATTCTACTTCGATGCGGGAAGTCCTGTTTTCGGGCAATTCGGGCATTTGCTCGGCGATGAAGCACTTTGGCAGCTTTTCTTACGGGACATCCCGGATGCAACGTTCAGTTTTGCCATATTGAACGAACCGACAGATCGTTCAGGTCCACTCACCGCAGAGCGTGGTTCCAATGATTTGCTACTTAATGCGCTCCGCTCCCGTGACGAGTTTCTGATGTTGCTGGAAGACCTGCCCGATATCAACAGCACTCTGATGGTCAGTTCGCCCGAGTTGAACTGGAGCGGTCCTTCGGAGTCTGCACCCATCGTGGAAGCCATGTGGACAGCGGTCTTTGACTGCCCCACACGCATCGAGGAGCTTTTCGAGAAAATGAACTGGTGCGAGCTGACTCTGTATCGCGTGCTGCGTGAGCTTCTTGTTGAGGGACATCTGGTCGCACGGCCAAGCAATTTGCCACAAAATCTCAGCAATGCGAAAATCAGCCCCGTTCATCCCCGGCGCATCCCGAATACCAATCGTGTGGTTCGCCATGCCCCGGTGGCTGTCTAGCAGCGGGCTTATACCAGTAGCGCCGATTCCCAGATGCTGGGGTGGAAGATTCCGGGTGTGGCCAATCAATAGAATTATTTACGAATCCATCGGCATGTGGCATACTTCCAGCTTTCACAATACTGCAAGCTGTGAACCCGGTGTTCACGCCCATTTAATTTATGCCAGCCCAACTCAACGAGGATGAAGAGGTTCAGATTCTGCAGACCATCGATATGTTCGAGGTCATTGCGCAATCCAATCCGGATGACTACCAATCATTAAGTTTACTCAAAGAGGCTTATGGCAAGTTGCGTAAGCCGGGGGATGTGATCCGCATTACCAAACAACTGGGGGATGCGTATTCCCGCCTCGGGCAATACGCTGCGGCCGCCGAGGAATTCTCCCATGTCCTGGGCATGGACCCAAATGACGATGAGGCCCTCAGCGCACTGGAAGAAGCCAGAGGCATGCTTAGTGATGGATCGGAAACGGTCGAGCCTCTCTCCACGGGTCGCCGCATCGAGTTGGATTTTTCGAGCATCACCGGTGTGGAGGCAGGGCTTATCAGCTTGGACAATCACTCTGAGCCGCCCATGCTGGATCCGCAGAGTGAAGAGATCACCTTTGAGAACGATGGCCTCGATGTGTTTGCCAAATTTCTCACCAATCACCGCCTTGCCAGCAGCGAAATCATCCATGCCGCTCTGGAGCGCACGCGCACACGGAATGAATCGCTGGAGCCGGGAAAGCTTGCTGGCTCTCTCCTGGCAGAAGTTCTGAAGGACGTGCCTTCTCCCGAGGACGAGGATATTATGAATACCATCCTCGAACAAACCAAGATGGGTTTTATTCCGCTCGACTATTACGAGGTGGACCGTCAGATCCTCAAAATGCTGCCGGACTCACTCACTCTGGGCCGTCTCATCGTGCCTTTTGATCTTATGAGCCGCACACTCATGGTCGCGATCTGCAATCCTTTTGATGTCCCCGGCAAGCGCACTGTCCAGCATCTTCTCGACTACAACATCCAGTGGTATTTTGCGACTCCGGATGCGATTGCCAAAACATTAACGGACATATTCCGCTTGAAGGGAAGGAAGTAACATGGCAATCAAGTCTTTTGGAGAGCGCATCGCCGATGTCCTCATTGAGGACGGCCTTCTGCTGCCAGCCCAGCTCGAAGAGGCCATGGAACTGCAACGGACCGAAGGCGGCAAGTTGCTTGGCATTCTCACTGCAAAAAGCTTCGTCTCCGATCAGGACATGGCGATCAGCATGGGCCGCTGCCTCGACATTCCCCCCGTGAATCTTGCCAAGCTGCATGTTCCGGAGAGTGTGGCAGCGTTGATCCCCCGCGAGATGTCCAAAAACTACAAATTGGCTCCGGTGGCGGTGATGGGCAAGAAGCTCTTCATCGCGATGGCCGATCCGCTTAACGTGCTGGCATTGGATGACCTCAGGCACCGCACGAAGATGGAGATCGTGCCAATGATCGCCACCGAAAAGAGCGTCAATGACAGCCTGAACCGCATCGATGCCGGTGGCGGTTCGATGTCCTCGGCCATGCAGGAGGTGATGGACGCTGCCGGAGATGAGGACCTCGAGGTCGCAGCAGACAAGAAGGCTTCGGTGGATCTCGATGCCTTGGCCTCTGAAAGCGAGGACGCGCCCGTGGTAAAGATCGTCAACTTGATCCTGGTTCAGGCATTGAAGGAAAAAGCGTCGGATATCCACATCGAACCTTTTGAAACCAGCTTGAAGCTGCGCTACCGCGTGGACGGTGCGTTGATGGAGACCACGTCCCCGCCAAAATCACTGCAGCTTCCGATCACCTCACGCATAAAAATCCTTGCTGGCCTCGACATTGCGGAGCGTCGCCTGCCGCAGGACGGACGGTTCCGCATCCGGGTCGCAGGCAAAGAAGTGGATCTGCGTATTTCCACGTTGCCCACGGTTTACGGTGAAAAAATAGTGATTCGTTTGCTCGATAAAAGCGCATTGGGTGCCAGCATCGATCAGCTCGGGATGGACGCAGTCACTCAGGCAAAATTTCAGACTGCCATCGATGCTCCGCATGGTATGATCCTTGTGACCGGTCCTACTGGATCCGGTAAAACGACGACACTATACACCGTGCTCAAAGAGCTGAACGCTCCGCATTACAACCTGGTGACCGTCGAAGATCCTATCGAATATCAGCTCGTGGGCGTCAACCAGGTGGCGGTGAAAAGTGACATCGGTCTGGATTTTGCGAGTGCCCTGCGATCCATTCTCCGTCAGGATCCTGATATCGTGATGATCGGTGAGATCCGCGATAATGAAACTGCAGATATCGCAGTGAAGGCTGCGCTCACGGGTCACCAGGTGTTGAGCACGCTTCACACCAACGATGCCGCCGGCGCTATTTCGCGATTGGACGACATGGGCATTGAGCCATTCCTTATTGCAAGTTCGCTCCTGCTTACGTGCGCGCAACGACTTGTGCGGCGCATTTGCCCGAACTGCAAGGAATCCCTACAGGTGGATCCTATTATGTTTGAGTCTTTGGATGTGGAAGACGACCTGCGCACGGCGACTTACTATCACGGCGCGGGTTGTGACCGGTGCAAGCAACGGGGCTACTCAGGACGCGCCGCCATCATCGAAGTGCTGCCCGTATCCGATGCGGTGCGGCGGCTTATCATCAAGCGCGCTTCCGCCAATGTGATCAAAAACCAGGCAGTGTCCGAAGGAATGAAGACGCTGCGGATGGTTGGAATTGACAAGGCTTGCGAGGGGATTACAACCTTGCAGGAAGTCTGGGCAACTACAGCCGAGGAACATTAATTTTATGGCATTTCTGGATTGG
>JBGTCP010000208.1:0-5458 GCA_041748815.1 Chthoniobacterales bacterium | reverse complement strand
CGGAATCCGGCTGCCCCAGACTCTCCCGCATACCGTGCATGTCATATCCCATCGAATACGATTTGCCACGGGCATCGGTGATCCCGTCCAGTCGACGACCGGGATCGTAGGAAAAGGAGACTGTATTCTCTTCGGCATCGGTGACCGTGGAGGGAAGGTCAAATTCCGTGTATTCCGCTTCGGTCACGCGGTTGAGCGGGTCGGTGACTTTCTCAGGATTATTGCGCACATCGTATTCGTAGGCGACGGATCGCGAGAGCAGATCGGTGATAGTCTCCGGCTGGTTGCCATCGGTGTGGGTGATCGACCACGTGGCACCGCTGGGCATCACAATGTCGGTGAGATTGCCCCGTCCGTCATACTCAAATTCGCTCACACGGCCCTCGGGCGTGGTGACTTTGGTGAGCAGACTTTCGCCGTAGCGATCGAGATATTCGCGGGTAGTGGTCTTTTCTGCCGCATTCTTGAAGGTGAGCACCGCATCATTGTTAGTGTAAGTCACCTCCGCAACGATGGTTTCCGCATGGTTCTTGATTTTGACCATGCGGTTGCGGGCGTCATACTCGAAGGTGCGTTCGATGCCTGTCTCGTTTTCGATCTTGAGCAGGTTGCCATCGATGTCGAAGTCGGCGATGGAGGTCGTCGCATCGGGGTGTGTGATAGTGGTCTTGGAAGGCGGTGCGTGGATGCTGGCACCGGAATGATTCTCGTAAGCAAAGAGCGTTTCGTTTTCCAGGGCGTCGAGGATGCGGGTGGTGCGTCCGGTGGTGGGATCGTAATCTGCCTCGAAGATAATATCCACGCCGGGATCATCTGCAGTCACGACTTTCACCATACCACCCCCTCCGCCACCGCCAGAACCTGTGCCTACGTAGAGATTTGGCACGCTGGAGGATTCTCCGAGAACGATGCGGTAGACCTTGCCTTGCAGGATATTATCTCCTTCGTAGGTGTAGCTTGTTTCGACACGGCCATCAAAATGGCGATGCGTGGTGCTGGAGTTACCCGCACTGGTAGTGATCCATTCCACTTCTGCCCCTGCACCACCAAATTGATCGGGATCGGGGTTCCCCTCAGTGAAAAGAGCTACGATATGCTCCCCATTGAAAATAGGTTCAGAGGGCAGGTTCGGGCCCTGAAAACGGCGAATCGTCGCATTGGTTGAAGAGGCGCTGCGTAAACCCACCCAATAAGTATGCAAAGGATCGCGGAAAATAATGCCGGTCGAGTAATATTGGAACTCGTTCTCCACTCCATCGGGATTGGTGACGGCCATGCGGGTCCATCCTGAGCCATACCCGCTGCCAGGCCGGGGAAAGTGGGTCAGATCGGAACCGGACTCAATCGACATTGTCATATTCATTCCACTCTCCGTGAAAGTGCGTTCAAACTGCCACGAAGTGCCATCGGGACGCGTGATCTCGCTCAGGCGCTCTGAAATAATATCGCGGTCAAATTCGTAGACATCACCGTTGATGGTCATTGAGCTGAGCGCATCGCCCGTGTAAGTCGCCTCGACGATGGGCAGGGATGTGCCCTCATTACGAATAGCGGTGACACGGTGAGAGTTGTAGGGATCGCGCACCCACTCGATGGTTTTATCTTTGTCTGTGGTGAGTGAAGATATGAGTCCATTTACAAACCGCAACTTCCAGCCATCCCATCTGGTGATTTCAAGGGTAGAGCTGGTTTTTTGAGTGACGGTCCAATCTCCTTGTCTTGACCTCCATTGATTATCCGACGGATCAAGAATGAGGTATAATTCCTTGGAGCAAAGCAGACGGATGTGGATTAGGTTCTCTGACCTCTGGGTAGCGCTGGCTTGCAAGAGGCCGAAAAACCAACCCTTCCATTGGTATGGGTCAGACCATCCCGCAATCATGGAACCCTGGGAACCTCCGCCATCGACCTGTTGAGCAATAAAACCGGTATCCCCTGAACCCCAATCCCTGCTGGATAGAAAAGTGAAGTGCGAGGGCAGCTTGGCCCCATCGCCAAAGTCTGCCTCTTGCAGGGCAATCGTAAACTGCAAAAATCCCTAGCGCGTGGCGTATCCCAGATAACTGGCGGGTGGATCTAGGTTTACTGGCGCAGCGTGGCTGGAGTTGCAGAGGAGTGCAATGGCCGCAAGGATGAGTGGGTATGGTTTCATGAGAAGAGCTTGGCTGGTTTAAAAAATGTGATGGGTCAATTTTGCTGAGGGGCGGGCGGCGCGACAGCTTCAACTTGCTCAGCTTCTGCCCTCTCGCCGCCTTCATTAGTATTTGGTTCGTTCCCCGGGCAGGCGTGAAGGTCAGGAGACAGAACAGCAGAGAAGATGCAGAGTGTGAGAAGTGCGGTTTTCATGGTAAAAGGGTGGTTAAGTGATGTGAGACACGATTGCAATAAGCGATGGCGCTTGTGTGTAATCCAATTGCAACCGGAATAGCCAGACAAAAATGGAAACAATTTCGTAACAAACGACCGGAGAATGAATTTCGCTAGACCCTAACCGGCAGCGATTGCCGAGGGCCGATGGCCTATGCAACCAGCGGCGATTTACGGATCACTCCCACTCGAACGTTGCTGTCAATATCTCAACGAAGGCATCTTGTGCATAGTGCCCTGTTCCCCATAATGGGCGGAGGACACCGGTTGGATGGTTCAGGGCCAGCTGCTCCCAATGTTCCGGCGAATCTCCTGCCCTCATAACGCCCCACACGATGAAAATCTCCCGTTGTTTGGACAAAGCCTCGATCCATGAGGCATCGAGCGCCTCCATAGGTGGTGGATTGAGCCAAACGAGCCTTGGAGGCAAAGTGTCTCCCGCATCTGTAAAAGCAGGACCCGGCCGGCCAGCTAATATCCATGGCACTACAGGGAATGAGCCTGCGCTGACGCCTTGCCTTCGCCAAACCATACCAACGCTACGACTTTCGCCAGTTTCTGCCAACGCGTGAAGTCCCATCCGGATCCGTTTCCCGTAATGCTTGCCGATTACCACGGGATCGGACGTAATGGCGAGACCTGCCAAATCTCCTGATCCCACGTAAACAACCCCATCCCGAAGCCTGATCGGCGGTGCCGGTTTAAGACTGCCGCTCAGGCTGATCCAAAAAAATCCCATAAGAACCGTGCAAGCAAGCGGCCATGCTACACAGTGCGCAAAAGTGCGTGCACGGAGTGTGATGCCACCATTACGGATGAGAACCACGGGAGGAATCAGAAGCAGGGATAGCGGCACCCAGAATTCCCAGTTGTCACCACAATGGTTGAAGATTCCCAGCAAAAAGGCGCAAATCACGCCTGCGAGCGTGCATGGCGCAACTTTTCGAATAGCTCTGTTTTGCTCCCGGCAGGCGGACAAACATAGCGAAATGAGAAAAAACCATGCAGCGAGATAAAAAATGCTGAAGAGGACACCACCCTCCACCATCCAGGTGAAATGCGTGTTAGATTGCGATAAACCCGGAGGTCGGAAACGGGTTGGAACCATTGCATGTACGCATCCGCAGAACGCCCCCAACCCCATCCTCCTGGAGCCGCCATGAGCATGGCAGGCACCTCGTTGTAAATGAGAAATCTTGCCTCCGTCGATCCGTCTTCGCCACCCACCATCTGAGCAGTGCGATCCCGCAATGCCCCACCTGTCCAAAACGCGGCCACGAGCACTACCAAGCCAATCGCCGTAAATCTCACACAGTCCATCCACCGCCGATGCCATGCGCAAACTGCCAGCCCACTCAGCAAACCGACCAGGAGGGAAAGCAGACCTCCTCTAGATGCAGTAAGCCCCAAAAGGCATGCCGCAACAAAGACCAGGGCGTAGGCAAGACCCACGACCCATCGTGATCGGGCCATCGTGAGATAGACTAGTAAACCAATGAGCAATGCCAAAAAGGCAGCCGTGTCGTTCGGGTTGGATAACCAAAGTGTCAGCCGGAATCCTCCGGTCCATCGGTCGATGAGTTCACTCATTCGCGAAACGAGCCCCAGGCTTTGAGAAAGCCAGCATCGGTGGGCAGCGGGATCTGGAATTCATCAGCTATGGTGCCTCCCAGGGAACCACGCAGCACGCGTTCATTCCAGTAGTCACCGGTGAACTCACCACTTTGAATCTCCTGCCGAATTGACTGCGACACATCGGCAGTGAGGGACTTGGAACCTTCATCCGCGAGTTCCTGGCGCCGGGTGAGAACCATTTCAAAAAACGCAGCAGCCATCGAGATCGTGCGGGCGCTCTGAGAATGGCCAAGGCCCCGGCTGCGTTGGAAAATCGCCGGATAATTCATTCTCGCGCAATTGCGATAGAATTGGAGAGCGTTTTTTTCTCCACGGTCCATGTCGCCTGTTGAGATAAGCCAGACAACATCGGAAGCTCCAAGGTTCGGTCGGTCATAGCTGTTGCCGACGTGGACATGAACCGCTTGAAAAATGCGTGGCTCACGGAGAACCAGTCTATGGCTGTAATGGGCACCCCGGGAATACCCGTACATCAGAAAACCCTCTGCCGGAATATTAAAGGCACTGACCATTTTCATGACACCTTGCCTCCAGGATGCGGCCAAGCGATCAAAATTGCGGTCCTGCTCCTGTTGCTCCCAGCGATTGATCTGATCGTAGCTGCGATGGGTCTGCCAATGGGTCTCGGTGGTGAAGGTCAACACTGCCAGATTATGTTTCTTGGCAACCTGCATAATCGGGTCATTCGAGTTGAGAAGACTGAACAAGCCTTCTGGTGAAGTGAAATGCGTGACTCGAATAATAAGGCCTTTGGGAGGAGTGCCGGGTGGCGTCCTGTCAGCAGAGCGATCGACATCCACAGGCAGAAGTTCAGGCAAACGAGCAAGGAGGAAAATCTGTGGCTGCTTCGCGATGCCTGTGTTCACAATGTCTGAGTACAGGCCCTTCGAGGTTGCGAACTTCTGCCAATCTCTCAAAGGTGCTTCAACGCCAGGCATCTTGTTACCTTGCGCCAGCTCTGCTGACAGAGTGACAAAACTCAGTGAGAACGAAAATATGGAAGTAATGAATCGCATGGCAACCAGCTAAGCAGCTCAGGAGGACGATTGGGAATCGCGTCTGAGTATTGTTTTTGAGTTCTGTTGTCCACCCAGACTCCCCGCACAGATGTGGCAGATTCCAAGGTCGATGCAAAGAATCTAGCGACAAATTCATCAAGCTGAGTGCTGTAGCCGTGGTCATGTTGTGAGATCGGAAACCATGCCCATCTGGCCCCGGCAATCCTGCCTTTTTGAAAATGCTGGAAGGTGGCGCTGAAGCGGCTGGCATCACTTTCACCACAAGCCAAGACACCCGGGATAGACATCCATTTCGAGGTTGGTTCGGGGGCCTCCTCCCACGACCGTGCAGCCAAGGCGGACCAAGCCATCACTTTCAGTTCAGTAGTTTGAGCAAAACTGTGTGCGAAATAGGCACCACCGGAAAAACCATAGAGAAGTACAGGTTTCTCCGCCAA
>JBGTCP010000207.1:0-3208 GCA_041748815.1 Chthoniobacterales bacterium | reverse complement strand
CGTGAGGGCATGACCGGCGGTGATGCGCCCTTCGAACTTGATGTTGTCCCGTTCAGCTCCCCACTCACCAAGGATGCCAGTGGTGCCGCCTATCATGACTTGGCGGTTGTCGAGAGCGGTATCCTCGAGGAGGTAACCAGGATGCAGCCCTTCCTCGTAAGCAGCTGCGTAGATGAGGGGTTTGATGGCTGTGCCCGGCGGACGGGAGGCGCTCATGGCCCGGTTGTATTCGCTGTGCTCAAAACTGCGCCCACCGACCATGGCCAGGATCGCGCCGGTGGTATTCTCGATTTGCAGCACGGCTCCCTGCAGATAGGCGGGTGGCGGGAGCGCAGGAATAGTTTCCGCAGAGTCAGGAGGAAGCGCATACAGCTTTCGCAAATGCGCCTGGTGCTGCCGGTCATAGTCCGCATAAGTAGGATGCTCGTAACCCTCACGTTTTTCCACATCAAGAAGGTGCTCTTGCAGCGATTCCTCGGCGCTGCTTTGAAGAGCCGAATCGATGGTCGTGTAAATCCGGAATCCTTCGCTGACAGCGCGATCATGCCCCAGATCGGCAATCACTTGCTGCCGCACAAAATCCAACACGTAACTCTCAGCAGCGAGCGGACGGCGGTTTTTCACATCGGGGTCTTTAGCAATGGCCTCCGCATGTTGTTCCTCGGTGATAAACTCCAATTCCAACATGCGGCGAAGCACGGTATTGCGTTCGCGAACCGCAGCACTGCGATCTGCCCAGGGTGACAAATTGTTCGGGCTTTTGAGCAAGCCGGCAAGTATGGCGCCTTCCCCCAGATCCAATTGTTTGGCGGATTTTCCGAAATACCCGCGCGCCGCTGCCTCCGCACCGTAGAAGCCGGATCCGTAGTAAACCCGGTTGAGATACATCTCGAGGATTTCGTTTTTTGAATACCGCTCTTCCACACGCATGGCAAGGAAGACTTCGACGAGTTTTCGTTCGTAAGAGCGCTCGGTCAGCGAAAACGTGTTGCGGGCCAGCTGCATCGTCAGCGTGCTGCCGCCTTGTTTGATGCCACTTGCGCGGTAGTTGGTCACCGCCGCGCGCGTGATGCCGATGTAGTCGACCCCATTGTGCTTGTAAAACCGGTTGTCCTCCGCAGCGAGCACTGCTTTAATGAGTGAGTGCGGCAGGTCGCTGAGGGGGATTGTGTCGCGGTTCCGCACAAAGATGCGCCCCATCGCTTTCCCCTCCCTGTCATAAATAATGGAGGCCGATTCCATCTCCGTGAGCGCCTCCAAATCGAATTGCTCAGCGCTTTCTTTGTAAACTTTGAGGTAATTCCAGGCGACCAGAGCCCCGACAGCAGCGCAGATCACGACTAACAACAAGGGCACATAAAACCAGGCCCGCAGCAGGAAGAAGCGTTTACGGTTTTTTTTCTGGGAGTCTTTATAGTAGCTGCTCATGCATCGTGGGGCGGCGTTGATTCCATGCAATCAATGCGCCGGGCAATAACATCCACATTACCACGCCCGCCGCAACCCTCAAAGTCGGAGAATTATTGCAACAACCCGCGCATGGCCGGGTCGTGCAGGTGCGGTGCGAAGGCCGGGTCTGTGACCAGTTCACTGTAAAGCGCGGCGGGTAATCGCGTTTTCGCACCCCGCAGCAAATCAGCAGCCGTTTCGGTGTCGTTTTCGCGAAGCGCCACTGATGCCATGGCGAGCTGCCAGAGCGGGTCCGCCGGCTGGGCTGCGAGCAATGGAGCTGCTTCCGTTTTGAGGGAATCGGCGTTTTCGAGTTCCGTCCGTGCCAGCAGAATGCGGGACTGGACGACGATGTCTTCAGAGGCATTGCGTGTGCGTAAGCTTGCCTGCTCCAACCGCTGCATGGCTTCCCGGGTCCTTCCGTAATCCCTGAGTGCCTGCCCCCAGCTTAAGAAAACACGCGCTTCCAGCGGTGCGAGCTGAGCGGCTTGCTCATACTCAACAAACGCAGCCTGATGCCCGCCGCTTGCTGCCAGGAGTTCTGCCTTCAACAAAAGCATATCATATTGCCTCGAACCGCGTGTGAGGTCTGGCGAGATCCAGTTAGTTGCCTCCACGGCATTGCCGCGGTCTCCTTCGATGCGTGCGAGGAGCATTTGAACCGACGGATGACCTTGAGCCGTGTGAAGGGTGAGGACTTCGATGGCTTCGGGGATTGAGCCTTGTTTATAATGCCGGAGCGCCAGCTCAATGGCTTCCCGGGTCGATTCTGTGGCGGCAGCTTGAGCAGGAAGTGGCTGCGCGGACGCTGACGGGCTGCCATCCACCGGAGCTTGCAAAGCCGACCCTGCGGAATTGCGGCCTGCCACAAAAGCCACGACCAATAACAAAATGCCTCCGAGGACAGCGGAAACGACGGTGAAGATGCGATTGAGCTTCTGTGGACGGGACGAACCGGAGGATTTGGATTTGCGACGATACCCCCGCGGGCTGCCCGAATGTTTCGTGTAAGAGTCCATTTGCTGATCGCTATACATCGCTCGCATCCAGCTGTCAGCCTTTTAAACGCTTGCAGAGGGATGATTGATTTGGGAATAAAAGCGTCCACCCTGCCGGGATCATGCAGCCACCGTCATCGTTTCATACCTTTTTACGTTCCGTATCCCGGCTGCTCGCAGCCGGTATGCTGGTGGTGGTGCCGTTAAGCTCGACCCTCGCAGAAGAGACCCCGGCAGAACCAATCCCGGAGGAGGAGCTGGAGCAAGTGGAGGAGGTCCAGCTTCCATTTGGTTTGGAATGGGGCATGACCGGGACCCGCATTTCGGAAATGCTGAAAGCTTCCACCGCACGGATCAAAGACCGCAAGCTCCGCGAGGAAGTGGAAGTATGGACCATCACCGGACTTCAACGCGCCGGGCTCAAACACGCTCTGTTCTCGCTCCGCGAAAACGAGCTCGTCGAGGTCGAACTGCAGTACGAATATCCGGACTGGGACGGGGAAAAATATAAGAGCTTTTTTGAGCAGGTGCGGGGAAATGTCGAGCAACGCCACGGCAAGGGCACCATCACTGTGAATACCTCCAGCCCCAATGCCGATGTCATCCAAACGGTGCTGGGATATCAATGGAACCAGCCGGAGACCTCAGTGCGCTTGTTTTTTTATGGAGCCGTGCGCGACGAGGACACCTACCACTCCGTCAGCCTGCATTACCTCAAACGGTAGAGTCGTTTTGCAGAAGCTGCCGACGCAGGCGCTCAA
>JBGTCP010000206.1:0-3492 GCA_041748815.1 Chthoniobacterales bacterium | reverse complement strand
AACGGCCGGGAGCTTTACTCGGGACCCTGCGATCCGGGGACTCTTGCTTTGCTGGGGGTTGATCCTATGGAAGGGGTTGTGCGATTGACGACCGTGTCTGCAAGGGGTTCTTTCTCCAAGGAGGCGAAAGAACCCTTCGACAACCCGTTTGGAATGCAGCAAAGACTCGCACCCACCGCGTTGCACGAGATCAATGCGCCAGCGATTGTTCATCCAGGGCCCAACAACGAGTGCTCTGTCGTCACTCGCCGCGACGGCACACTGGAAATCTATTTCGCCACAAAGCCATCCAGCGACTCGATCTCTGTTATCCGTTCAAAAGACGGTGGCCTGAATTGGAGCGAACCGACTGTCGCATTTCCCATTCCCGGAAAAATCTACTACGCGGTGATGGTGACGGAAGCTGCGGACGGAAGCCTTCACGCCGTTTTTCACATCGCAGGGGAAGGTTCCGGCGGATACAAAGGGCGACTTTACGAGGTCTATCACACCCGGGCGGCTGAGGACGGCTCGTGGCTCCCGCCCCGGCGGGTCATTCCCGGATATGTGGGTGCAATTCGTGGATTTATTGAACTGAATTCCGGCCGCCTGGTCTTAGCTGCAGGCGTTGCCGCCCCTGACCGTGAGAAAAAACCAGACAGCGGGATAGACTTCGGCTGGAATGACACGGTCATTTTTACCTCCGATGACAAGGGTGAGACATGGACAAAGTCGTCCGATGTTTTGAAAATCCCTCTCGAAGGCGACTTGCCAACCCGATACGGCGCTGTGGAACCCGCACTGGTTCAACTCAACGATGGGAGAGTCTGGATGCTTATCCGGGATCGATCCGGAAGCTTTTTTGAATCCTTTTCCGATGATGGATCGCGCTGGACGGAACCCCGGAGAACATCATTGATTACTTCGGATTCGCCAGCGTGCTTTGTCAAACTCAGGAGCGGCAAGCTCGTCCTTTTTGCGAACGCCTGCCAGAATTGGTCTGACCCCAAGAGTTATGCAATGGGTGGACGCGAAGTTCTTCAGGCGGCTATTAGTGATGATGATGGGAAAACCTGGAGTGGGTTTCGTGATGTTTTGCATGAAACTCTTGCACCTGCTGGCGGGGATCGCGGCACGGCCTATCCGTCCGCTGCCGAGACACAGGACGGCAAAATTTGCCTAGTCAGCGGCCAGGGAGAAGGAAATCGGGCAGTTGTGTTGTTCGATCCCAAATGGCTTGAGGAAACTTCAGTTCGCGACGATCTCGCATCGGCTCCTGTCATGTGGGCGCAATATGGGGATGACGGAATCCACGTCGAATCCCGGGACAGCGGCTCAAAAGCGGTGACACTCCCTTTGAAATCCTCCGGCCTTTGCGGAGCGGTTTGGAATTTTCCCGCGTTTCGAAAAGGCACGATCAGCCTGCGGCTTTATATCCCGGAAGGAACGGTGTCCGGCTCCCTGTGCCTGACTGATCACTTCAACAGATCCGATGATACCAAAGCGAGAGAACACAGTGTTTTTCACCTGCCTTTCACCACGCTAACGCACCTGGTCCAAGGAGAATGGAATGAGATCACCCTCGCGTGGAATGCCTCCGAAGCGGAACTAAAAATCAACGAAAACACGCCAGAGAAAATCACAGGGCTTAGGGATTCCCCCTATGGCCCCAACTATCTGCGGATCGAAGCACGCTCCTCATCGAAGGCTGGAAATATCATGGTTTCAGATCTTTCCGTGACTGCAAACGAGATGTGAGTGAATTTCAGTTGGACTCTGTTCGCTCAAAACTTTAGTTGGGAGCACCAGAAGAAATTGCGGACGATGTGGAAACTATTTTTCCGGTCGTTGCCTTTGGCCTGGCTGATAGGGCGTCCGAGGCGGTCGAGGATGCCGAACCATTCCCCATATTCCGGATCGGCGAACCGTTCGAAGCTGTAGTTGTGCAGTAGCTGATAGTTTTCCCAAAACCATGTATCGCCGCTTTCCTTGAAAGCCAGAGCCAGGCCATACAACCCTTCCGCGTGCTGCCACCAGAGTTTTGAATCGGCCAGCACCGCCCTCATCACCGGCATCGGCTTGCCATCAGCATCCACGTCGTTGAAAATTCCCCCGTAATCCCGGTCCCATCCGATTTCAAACCCCCATCGGATTAAGTCCAATCCGTGATTCTTCAATGTCGCATCACCTCGATGACGTCCTTCGTGGATTAGAAAAATTCCACCTTCAATCATGTGCCCTGGATTGACCCAGCGTCCGATGCTGCCCGGAAGGACGCCGCCTTCGCAGTCCACCATTTCCAAGGATAAACGCCGTTCCGGCTTGAGGTGCAGGCGCAACATGTGATCGATGCAAATATCCATGCGCTCCCGGTCCGTGGCTTCCTCCCCACCCTGTCGCAGTTGTTGCAGCACATTGAGCGGGATCATCGAATACCCGTGCTGCCGGCAGGGATTGATTTCAGGAATAAAAGAATTCCAATTCCCTTTCGGGTCCTGAATCACCTTCCAGACGCGATCAAAGAGTCCGCGAGCCCGTTCCCGCAAGTTCGCATCGCCAGTTGCCCGGGCGACTTCAGTGAAGGCAAGGATCGCCGAAAGCTCGGAATGGTAATCCTGGCCCGCTTCCAATGGAGTCCCATCTTGATGCGTCGCATAATACATCCTGCCGGAAGGAGAAAACCCATGAAGAGAAAGAAAATCGACGCCGCGCCTGGCGAACTCCAGCCAATTTGGTTCCGCACGCCACTCGTTGTAAAGCCAGGCGAAAGACCAGGCCAGGCGGCCCTGGCCCCACAGGCAAACCTTGCCAGGATCATACACTGAGCCATCACGGTCCAGACAGGTGAAATACCCACCACCCTTTTCATCCGGGGCATGCCGCAACCAGAACGGAAGAATGTTCTTCAGGAGTTGCGCTTCGTAGAAAGTCGACAGGTCGACGGGATCTTTAGGGCATGCAGTGTTCATGAAATAAGCTATGGACGACGGTATTAAGCAATGGCAGGGGTTCCGGAACAAGGTTATTCAAGACTTACTGCTGATCTGTTCTGCAAGCAAAATGATGATTCCAGATAAATGCTGGCAGCGCGTACGGGAGTCGAACCCGTGCACCAGCCTTGAGAGGGCTGTGTCCTAACCACTAGACGAACGCGCCAGAGAGGAAAGAACCTATCAGACACCGTCACGACCGCAAGCGGGAAATCACGCACCCGAGGCAGCCGGGTGTGATTGAAAGTGGTGCCAGATTTTGAATTCACTGTTTGAGAACGCCAACGGCGTTTTGTCTATCAGCCCATGGTTGCGAGGCACGAGCTACCATGGGGTTATAATCCTTCTGAGAACAACTCTGAAGGAGTTACAGCCTGAGACTTGGGATAGACCCCCGTTTGGCATATGCGTCAAGTTAACGTTGGAAGAACACAGCGCCGAAGGCGCGACGATTCCATAGCCCGGCTCGAAGGGCCGGGTTTCTGTTCAAAATGAGCAATGCGGCCTGAAAGGTCGCGATTTC
>JBGTCP010000205.1:0-4482 GCA_041748815.1 Chthoniobacterales bacterium | reverse complement strand
AAACCCCTGCAGCAAAACAAGACAAAAAACATCGCGCAGAAATGGCCCTAGAAAGCCCGATTCATGGGGTGTCTGCTGTGTTATGATTACCCGAAACGTAATCAATTTCGTGTTTAGGAGGTTTTCCGACAGTCTCAACGTCGAGCTCAGGGACGGCTACCTGGGGTGTGGGGTGGAATGCACAGCGGTAGGAGGGCGACGCAGGATAAACAGGACGGCTGGTAGCCGTTCCCTGTAGCGACTTGTTCGGAATTTATCATCCTCCTAAGAATACCTTCGGTTTGTTTGCTCAAAGTGTATGGCTGCAAATAGTGCTATGAGTGATGCTACAAAAAGTCCAGTCGGAAAAGCAGAAAAACCTAAATCAAAAAAGTAGGATTCATCAGGTTTTTTCGGGTTGTATCGAATCGCCTTGCGCCTCCAATTTGAAATCTTATCCCATTCCTCGTGCTTTATGTCCCCACCATAAATCAAAATTGGACTCGGGTTTAGTCTCTTTCCGTGATATGTGGAACCGTCGACATCAAAGGAATAGCTGATTGCGCGTCGAAACATTGCATATGGGGATCTTGACTCTGCCGAAGGCTCTCCTGAATGTGTGTGGCTAATCGTATGCACAGTAGCGGTTGCTGGACTCCACGTAGTAACAACACGCTGCCTATAGAGCAAAAATCCTGAGTAAAATACACAGACCCCAAGCATGGAGTATAACAATCTAACCCCAAAACCAGAGTGTCGTTTCATTTGTTTTCCGAACGTCGAGCGCATGCACTCCTACCAGCGAGAGCGCTCGTCGACTACGGGGTGAGGGTTGTAGTTGGTGGAGAGCATCTTAACAGAACGGCTGGTAGGAGTTGTCATGTCGCGGCTTGTTCTCCATCTTGTTCCAGTTGCGCCTGCCAGACTACGATGCGACGTTCGTAATGACGTTTGCAAAAAGGGCAACTCAGCCTCGGGAGTGAATTCATGAAAGCTCCATAATCGGAATCGCCGACTCCGAAATCTGGGACGGCACAGCAATCAGCTTTGTAGCCGCAAGAATCACACACCGTCTGCTCCAAATGCACAATGACGTCCTGATCACGAATCAGGAGAGCAACACAACGGGCGACCGTGTCACCTGCGACCATCACACACTGCTTCAGTTCGGGATATTTGTCCGCGATGGCCAAAACCCACGTCTCGTAATCGGATTCAGGTTCCCACCGCGTCATGGTGAGTTGAGCGATGTGCATGATAGTTTTTGGAGAACGTCGAGCGCATCCACGGCGGGGAAGGAAGACCGAATTCACACTGGCGCGTTACCCGCCGTTGGATGGAGCGTCTTGTTCGGCTTGTTTTCACATTTCTATTTGGTTCCGGATGGCCAATTCTATCTGTCGTGAGAGATCGCTTTGCGTAATATCGGGCCAGTCGAGCAACGAAACAGACCACATCTGATTCTTCTGATGCAGTCTCAAAGAAAATGTTGAACGCGGTCCAGTTCCTCGTATCCAAGTGTTTTCTTCTGTCGGCTTGAGCTCAAACTGCTTGGCGACGGAGTCGATCAACGCTTGAGCATCCATTCCTTCTCTGACTTCAATGATAATTCTGCCTGCGTGCCATCTTGGATTCTCCATCCCGGGTTCCTTGAAATAGATCGCGCGCCCGAATCCATCACAACCTCCAAGCGAAAGGCAAAGTGCAGCGGCGAGAACTGAAAGTGTTTTTTTCATTTTTTGCCGAACGTTAAAAGTGGTGGCACGGCGGCGCAGGACTCACAGAGCGAAGCGAACGAGGGAGCTTATCCGCCGTTGCCACCCACGACGTGTTCGGCATTTTGGTTCTTTGGTTTCAGCGGGATTCATACGCCGCTGATTCTGGATCGTCTATGGGGCCGGAATAAAGCTCGGGACGCCCGCTATGCGAGAACCAAACGCCAACGAGATAACGCGGCTCGCCGCCATGGAGCCACTCGAACGACCAAGGTTTGTTGCTGATAGTGCCCTCGCGTGAGCCTGTCAGTAGCTTGGGGTCGCGCCCGCTGCGAATGCAGAACTCTGTGACTTCGTTTAATGCTCGTGCCCGAGCGGAATCACGAGTCCAAAATGCCGTCTGAAACATGCTGGCCAGCACCACGAGCAAGAGGCTGGCTACAACAGCGAGGAGAACTCTATTGCGGACACGTGCTTTCATGATCGTGGTCTCATTCTTGGCCGAACGTCGAGCGCATGCACTCCTACCAGCGGGAGCGCACGTCGATCGCGGGGTGGGGGTTGAAGTTACGGGAGAGCATCTCAGCAGAACGGCTGGTAGGAGTTGTCATGTCGCGGCTTGTTCGGAATATTTCTTCATTCGATTTTCAACGGGCTTTGGAATCTGAGTGTTCCCCATCCGTGGATATGTCCACTCTGCAAAACTTATATGAGTATCAGACTGCCAGGAGTAGTAGAACAGACGGCCGGCTCCGAGATGAACCCAGTAATGATCCTTGTCCAGTATGTATATAAACCAATCGCTTGTTTTGCGAATTGCGGGCTCCATTGGGCCAGCACCTCGAATCCTAAACTGAATCCAATCACCTTCCTCTGTGACCACAATTCTGTTCTTTGAGTCCGGTATCGAAAACTCACCTACTTGCTGGATAAATACTGGACTCTCTTCTCCGGAACTTTGGCAGACCAAGAGTAGACTTATCAGCAGTGGAAGTATGAGGTATGGCTTCATCTTATTGTCCGAACGAGTCTGTCGAAAAACCCATTTCAAGAATTCGCTCTGGGTGCAGACTGCATTTTGGGTGTGGTTAAAGGTTATTTGGTTAAAACTGTTCGAGGGGCTGCAATTTGCGTGGTTGGGTCATTCAGGCAGGCTAATGGGCCAATATCGCGCGTTTACTCCCTTAATTCTGCGAGTATCCGTATCTTGCAATCTTTTCCAGGTTGTGGACCATGCAATAAAGTCTCCATTGAGTATTTACCTTCTCACTGCCGCGGAGTGTCGAGCGGTTCATGCCTTTTTGCGCTGCCATGTTTGCAAATACGGGCTCAACGATGCCTAATCTTCGACTGTAAATTTTGCGCCCTTCCACCGTGTCGATCTTTTCTTTCATCACACTGGTGATGGTTTCGGTCACCTGCCCATTATATAAGCGCACTTGCCTTGGGGTGTTTTGATCGGGGTTTCTCAGGCATCTCGTTCTTAATTCACAGTGCTCGCAGTCCCGCTTGTTTGCCCGAAAGTCGCTCACGCAGCTGCCATCAGAGATGGTCATGTTTCTCCCGTTGCTGTAGAGGCGTTTGCCCGCCGGACAGATGAGCTTTCCACTTTCTTCATCGTATTTGAATGCGTCCGGACCGAAGCATTTGCGTTTGCTTTTGTAATCTTGTTTGCGCTTGTCAGTGGCCCTGCGGTGTCTGGCGGCTTCTGCAAATCTCGGGTCGCGTTTGCGGAACTGTGGGTCGGGGATATAAGCATCCACTCCTGCCTCCCGGCAGGCTTCTAAATTGCGGACGCTGAAGTAACCGGTGTCGGCGCTCACGATGGCATCCTTGAGGGGCTCCTCTCCACGTCCTGCGGCTTCGAGATTTTGTTGGGCTCCTGTGAGCATGGCCTCAGCAAGCGCTCCGTCATCTCCTTCACCAAAGGCCTGGCCGTGCACGATGACCTGGTGCAGCTCGTCCACCATGGCGTTGGCGTTGTAGCCCTGGACGATGCCGTGGCTGCTTTTCATCTTTGCAGATTCCGGGTCGGTGATGTTGCTTTGGATCTCCTTGTCCCGCCTGCCAATGCGTGGCGGATTTTCGGCCAGGAAGCGTTCAATTTTTGCGGCGTGTTTGTCCAGGCGTTCTTTGCGTTTAACGAGTGCTTCGGGAGTTTCGATTTTTGCCCGGTCGTTGCGTTGGTGCTCCTTGACGCTTTCTCGAACCAGCTTCTGGAGCGTTTCTTTTTTCTTGGTCAGATCGGCATGGGTGCCGCTCCATTCCTTGGATGCGTTGGTGGTGAGTTTATAGCCATCAATGCTGAAGTGGGTGCCGCTTAGAAGTCCCTCTTCCTCGCAAACCAGCAGGACCTGGGCGAAGAGTGCACTGATGCGTTCCTCACCCATGCTGGATACAAATTCGGCGATGGTGCTGTGGTCGGGGGTTTGGCCACAGGTCATCGCGATAAAAATGATGTTCTCCTTGCAAGCCGCCTCGAGCTTGCGCGAGGAGAGCTTCGCACGGGAGTAACCCAGAAGGATGACTTTAAGCAGGATCCTCGGATCGTAGGCGGGACGCCCCTGATAGTCGTTACAGTATTCAAGATCAAAGGCGCTGAGATCGAGTCGCTCATGGACCAGATAGTGAATAGTGTATTCGAGGGTTCCAGGCTCAAGCTGATCGCTGAGCACCACCGGAACCATCGTGCATTGATTGTAATCGTAAGCTTTATAACGGGCCATGGCAGTGAATGCGGTTTACTGCCCGCAGAGCCTACATGGCTCCTGCACGCCTTGCCAGGCTA
>JBGTCP010000204.1:0-4295 GCA_041748815.1 Chthoniobacterales bacterium | reverse complement strand
CGATACTTTTGAGTCCCATTGTGAAGTGGATTTAAGTAGCTGCGACATTCCTGTCGCATGGCTTGCGGAATGACTGCGACAAGAATGTCGCAGCTACTTTTAGGTCCTCTTGAGAAGTGGCGTTATGTAGATGCGATCCCGCGCCTGCGGGATCGTTTTCTTCCACTCCTGATCGAAAATCGAGAATCTCAATTCCACGATCCCATCACCGGCAGTGTCACCTCGAAGGCCGCACCACCCAAATCAGCATTTGCCTGTCCGGCACTGATCGTGCCGTTGTGCTGCGACACAATCTCTTGAGCAATGCTCAATCCCAACCCCAGTCCAAAACTGGCCGGGCCGGATTTTGTGGTGAAGTTGGTGGTAAACAAATTGAGCATGTGCTCGGGCGCTATGCCGGGTCCGCTATCTTCTATGCGGACGCTCAATGTCCCGTCATTGCTTTGAGCGGTGATGCGCAGTGTGCCGTTCCCGTTCATTGCTTGTGCGGCATTGACCACGAGATTGGTCCAGACCTGATTGAGCGCGCCGGGGCGGCATCGGATGTGTGGCAATCCTTCCAGGTGGGTCTCGACACTGATCCCGCGCAGCGGCTTGGCGAGAACGATGAGCGTGTCGCGGATCCCCTCCGCAACATCGGCGGTTTCCCATTCGTCCCGTCCGTCGCGGCTATGGCTCTTGAGGCTTTTTACCAGGCGCACGATCCGATCTGCAGCGACACGGATTCCGCGCACGGCATTGCCCGATTCAAAAATCTCCAGAGCGCTTTCGAGCGCGGGTAGGTCGTTGGCCGCGCTTTCAAGAAGTTGATCACAGTCTTCCACTGGCATGTGGGAGAGCTTTCGAATCACGGGACGCGGGATTTCCGGATGCTCGCTGACTAGGTTTTCCATGCGCTCACGCTGACGGGTGCTGTCGATTTTCTGCCGGCTCAGGCCCGCATCAAAAATATTTGCCCATGCTGGATCCACCTGCTGCAAGGTTGTACGCAGCGAGCTGGCAAGTGCTTCCAGGGAGTGTTGCATCGAGGCGGCCGGATTATTGAGTTCGTGCGCTACTCCTGCAACGAGTTGTCCGAGCGTTGCCATTTTTTCCCGCGAAATAAGGGCCATGCGCGTGGTGTTCAGATCCGAAATAGTCTCAGCGAGCTGGGTCTTTTCCGATTTGAGGGCTTGTGCGAGCCGGTGGATTTCCAGGTTCGAGCCGACGAGACGTCGGTAGCGCTCAGCGAGATTGCGAATGATGAGCGGGTCTATCACCGATTTCATGGCGGGGTCCGATTCGCCCAGCGAATCCAGTTCATCGCGACCAATGATCAGCAATTCCACATCCTTCACTGCCCGGGCCGTCGTCATGACAGGCTCGCCGGTGGAGACCGATATAAGGCCTAGCAGCGAGCCAGGCTCGAGCAGGTCCACCGTTACTCCATCGCCGTCGGTGCTGAATTTGCGCAGCTCGACGGCGCCGGAAAGAATGACATGCAATGTGTCGTTGCGATCATGCTCGTGGAGGAGGACGTCGCCTGCCGCGTGGTGTTGAATTTTACCGCGCCAGTGTCCGCTTTTCTGCGCCTCTTCACGCAATGCGGCCAGCAGGGATGCAATGGTCGCATGCGTCGTCATACTTCAAATGCCTTCGTTGCCCCGGCGCATGGTCTCGGCTAGCCGGGTGGCATCGAGCACGCTCATGTGTTTGAGCGGGTCCAGACGGTTTTCAATCACATAGTCCGTCACCAATGTCCGAGCGCACTCGACGAGTTCGGAGTCCTTCCAGGGTTTGCCGATGTAACGATCCAACCCGGCGCGGTTGACAGCGTCTACGGTGGCCTCGAGTCCGGCCTGACCTGTGAGAAGGACTTTTTTAGTGTTGGCGGTCTCGGGATTTTGGGCAAGTTCGATGAGGAAATCGACGCCCTGCATTCCTGGAAGCACATGGTCGCAGAGGGTGAGGGCGAGTCTTTGGCCGGACTTGCTCTCAACGATTCCGCGGGCATCTTCCGCTGAAGCTGCCACTTCCACGGGAATGCTTGTTTCGAGCGGAGCGAGGGCTGCTGCAACGGCTTCGGCCACTTCGGGTTCGTCTTCAACGACGAGAATGTAGAGATCGTTCATGGAATGGGAGTGAATTGAAAGAGTGGCCAGTAGAGCTTCGCGCAAAGCATTGTGAGTGCAAGCCCGATGATGCCGACAAGGATGCCGACTTTTGCCATATCTTTGGTCTCCACCAGACCTGTGCTGATCGCGATGGCATTCGGCGGCGTTGAGATCGGCAATACCATGCCGAAGCTCGATGCCACAGCGATGACCAGTCCGGCAATGACAGCATTGAAGTCCGCCAGCTCCCCGGTCGTGGCACCAATGCCAAGCCCCAAAGCAATGGGGGTGATGAGTGTGGCGGTGACGGTGTGTGAGAGAAAATTTGCCAACAGGAATGTGACAACTCCGATGAGAAGGAGCAGCATGAGTGCTGAAAGTGAAGCCCAGTCGACCATGCCTACGAGCCAGCCGGCAAGGCCTGTGTTCTGCATGGAAACGCCCAGCGAAATGCCGCCAGCCACCAACCAGAGGACTTCCCACGGCAATTTGCGGATGTCGTGTTTGTCGAGCACTCCGAACAGCGGCAGTGCGGCGACCGGCAAGAATGCGATGACGTTGCTATTCATGCCATGCAGCGCCTCGGTCATCCACAAACCAATGGTTGCGAGGAAAACAATGGTAAGCAGGAGTGCCTTTGGGGTGCGGTTGAACGTGCCGTCGAAGTTCAGTTCGATCTGCGTTGCTGTGGGCTTAAAGAGTGCCATCAGGATCAGCCACGAGGCGACGAGCGAGACGATCACGAGAGGCAGAGTGAGCATGATCCACGTTCCAAAGGGAATGCGGATGCCTTCGTTCGCAAGCGCGGCCAGCACGATGGCATTGGGTGGTGTGCCGATGGGTGTGGCAATGCCGCCAATGTTCGCGGCTGTTGGGATGCACAACGCCACTCCGACCCGCAGGCGATCCTCCGGCTTGAGCGCAGCGATGACTGGCAGGATGACAGTCATCATCATGCTCGTGGTGGCCGTGTTGCTCATGAAAGCAGAGAGCAGGGCGGTCACCAGCATGAGCCCGCACACGATCATCATGGGCTTGGAGCCAAATGGCTTGAGCACCAGGCGTGTCACGCTTTTGTCCAGATTGAATTTCACGGCTGCCGAAGCGAGCATGAATCCGCCAAGAAAAAGCAGGATGATCGGGTGAGCGAGGGTGCTCGTGAAAGTTGTAAAACTCACCCCCTCGTAATTCGCGAAACCGAGCGACACCCACGCTCCCTCACTGCTCAAAAGCATGACCTGTAGAAAAATCACCAGCAGCGAAGTGGCATAGATCGGCACCGGCTCGAACATCCAGAAAACCGCCGCCAGCAGAAAAATCGCCAGAGCAATGTGCCCTTCCGTGGACAGGCCATCAAAGCCCGCAAATGGAACCACTGCCAGAGTGAGAATCGCCGCGATGATTGCCGCGATTTTTAAAGGTGTCATAAATTAGTAAAACTACTAATGGTAAAATTTTGGTTTGTGAAGCAAAAATTCAATGAAGTGGCTGTGATCCCTTCAGGATCAACGACAGAAGGGAGATTTCCGGGGGTATCGCTGCGCTCAACCCCCGGCTCCTGTAGCTGAGATGCCTTCGGCATCATCAGGTATATAAGGCCGTTCTATAAAAATCCAAAAATCAACACGGCAATCGTCAATGAGAGCTTCGTTGCTTGCTTGATTTATAGCTACTCAGAGCCTCATCACAGCCAGCCCTCAAGTAGCTGCGACATTCCTGTCGCAGAGTTGCGGTGTGGACGGCGATCTGGAGATCGCAGCTACTGGGAGCCACATCGCAACTTGCCTTCCAGTAGCTGCGACATTCCTGTCGCAGAGTTGCAGCGGTGGACGCGCATTATCCCTGCCTTTTGGGATCGATCATGGCAGTGCGGGATAACCGTTCCGGCTTGAGAATTTTGGCGAGAGTGGATTCAAAGCCGGGATACGATGTGGCGATGCATTCGGTATTTTGGATAACCGTTTCACCCTCGGCGAACAGGCCGGCGATCGTGAAGGCCATGGCGATGCGGTGGTCGCCGAAGCTATCGAGTTTGGCGCCTTTAAGTTTGGATCCGCCGTGGATGAGCATTCCGTCATCGGTTTCCTCGACATACACGCCCATCGCACGGAGGTTGGTGGCCACTGCAGCGATGCGGTCGGTTTCCTTCACGCGCAGCTCCCGGGCATCCCGGATCTCCGTGATTCCTTCGGCGAGGGCACC
>JBGTCP010000203.1:0-2910 GCA_041748815.1 Chthoniobacterales bacterium | reverse complement strand
TGATTAATACACTCGCTGCAATTATCCCAAAATCCTTTGACATAAATCGTGGGAGCCTCCTCTATCGATAAGACTGCAAGCCGGAGACGTTTCCTCGCATACGATTCGAAGACCGACGAAGTCCTCTTTGGATCCACCTCCTCCACGATCTCGTTAAACACTTTATCCCATTGGCTTCGGTCCCATTTCGGGCCGAGCCATGCCACCCATGTTGTAGCCAGCCTCCGCATGGTCTCATAGACAATTTCCTTGGGAGCAGTTGCAGCATCCTCCAGTTGCGTAAGTGCATGCTTGAGTTCGTCCCTTCCGGCTGTGGGGAGATCGATCTGTTGCCGCAGTGAAGCTGAGTTCCGTATCAGACGTTCCTTGAGTTTCACAGAGATTACTTCCAACTTTCCGCTCGTGGAATTCGTGTCATCGAGATACCTGTCAATGATCTCAAATAATCGGCGCACCGCCCCCGCAGCATCCACCTCATCAACGACATCCTCCCCCCATGCAACGGCACGAACAATATCCTCCTCCCAGCAGTTCAACAGCTCGGACCTTCCGCTTAGGCCGGCAAGCACATTTTTCAGGTCCTGCAGCTTAACAACCCCGTTTCCAGTAGGTGCGAAATCGTGGCTCACCACTTTCTCGTCAAGGGCCAGACTTACTCCGGCTAGAGCCCGATTTGCCGCCTGTGCAACCTCGAACGGAGTAGTTGCCGGAACCCCAAGTGCAACTGCCACGCAACGGAGATCCTGCTCTTCGATCTCGGTCGGTTGGATCATCGACCGGGGGACCGGTTCAACAATCGCCGCCTTCTCTCCTACATCCGCCTCACGCAGATCAGCCGGAGCCTGCGGGTAATACGTTTCACCCTCCCGCAGGCTGGGGACGAAAAGCATGGGCAGATGAATCACTTTGCTCGCCCCGTCGAGGAAGGTCAGGCGGACCGGAAATCGATAGACTTCCCGCCGGAGACCTTCGCCATGTGCAAAGACCCGCGGCCAGAAAACCTCCTTCCCGGCTCCGCCTCCGCCGGTGTCAAAGAGGACGTCCTTGCCGTCTTTCATGTTGCCTTCGCGGAGGCTCGCATCCTGTGCTTCTGCAATCGACGTGCCTTGGTTCGCCAAGACGGGCGTGCGATCAACCATAACTTCAACGGATGCCAGTCCGATCCCGCGGCTCGCCTCAGCCAGATGCTCTGCGAAGTCGGCGCTCACCGTCGGCCCGAACTGTCGCAGCCTTTTGCCTTTGATCCGGGCGAACTTCCGCGCAACGAGAAGGGCTGTCAGCCTCCCCTCCTCTTCGTCCATTTCCTGACGCTCTAACTCGTTTTTACCGGAGGTTTTGGGTGGACGACGGGTGGAGGGGAGCCGTTCAGTGATGGTGACCACCTCGGCCTCGAATCCGAACGGCATCCAGAAACCCGCAAACGACTCCTTGGTGTAGTAATCCCGTCCGAGTTCGGTCTTCTGAATCCACTCCGTCAGAAATCCGTCGCCTGGCATCCCCGGCTCGGTCGAGCAGGGTCCGTTGATGGCCGCTCGCTCCGTGGTGTCGCGCTTTCCTGAGGGAATGTCGATAGCCGGGCGATAATGCAGCCGGGCGCTCGCGCCGAGTGCCGACAAACTGAACTTATCCGCTGTGATATCGCCATTGTCCGCCGCCATTTGCCGGACCAGCAGCCGGCGAGTAGCATCGTAAAGGGAGGTCTTTGGGCGTTCGGCCTCTGAGTATTTGAAACTGCGGTCGCACGGCGACGACGTCTCGTCCTGTGTCGGCCAGCGAGCCCAACCGGCAGGATAATGAGCGAAAGCAAAAAGATGCCCAGCCCTTTGGGCTTCCCGAGGTGGTCCAAGTGCTAGGCGGTCATCCTCCGAGGTTCGCAAATCCAGAGCCCATAACTCGTGATTCCCGTCCGCGAGCGGCGGACGCAGCGTCCACTTGGCATTTGCATAAGGGCTGATGTGAAGGAGTGCTGGAAACTCAATTGCAGTGTACGGTTTTCGCGAGGCTAGGAATACATCTCCCGGATGATGGCCAGGCCCGATAAACTCCTCAGTTTCCGTGCTAACGGATGGTCGACGCTCGGGTCCGAGGAGAGTGCCGTCGTCGCCTTGGTTAGGCAGCATCTGCGAAGGCACTACCAATGACAGGTGGTTGGCGCAAAGATCGAGGATCGTTGCCGTGTCGAACCGGAAGGGGGTATAGTATTGCGGGACTTCGAAAACTACTCTCGATGGTCCAGCCATCCAGGCACCAGCCAGTCCGGCTGGCATGTCGGGTGCCACAGTCCAACTTTTATCATTTTCCTGCCTGCGCCGGGGTGACCGGCCCGCCATCCCCCTGGATAAAAAAGCACTGTCAGTGTCCCGGGAATCGATCTGACTTCCGCTCGGCAGGGGGTCGTATTGGGAATTTTCCTCGAACTGATAATTCTCCCACATTCGATAGCTGAGAGGCGTCTCGTCCGACGTTCCTGACTGGTTACCAGGGCTCTCTCCCCGATCCCAAACCGCCTGCTCCGCGAAATGTTGTCCGCCGAAGTGCAGAATGATAAACCCGCGGGCTCCGTTTGATGCAATATGCGCCACCGGGCCGCAGGGACTGGCGACGAGGTGCAGGTTCACCAATTCCAAATCGATCGCCAACAGATCCTCGGGGCGGGCTAAGCGGAAGAGCCTGGTTGGGCGGATGACTTTTTGCCCAGGCAGCCCGATCGCCTGGGCAGCACCTGGCAGGGTAACAAAGACGCCTGCGGCTCCCATCCACCCAATGAATTCCCTTCGGGACATTCCCCCTCGCGCCGTTTGCTCCTCTCCGGTGGTATTCATAAATTATGGCGTTCCTGGACTGGCCGATGATGTTATATCATCTATGGGCAGTGAATCCGCAGCCTCGGCGAGTCGACTCGCCAAAGCG
>JBGTCP010000202.1:0-7132 GCA_041748815.1 Chthoniobacterales bacterium | reverse complement strand
CGGGAAAAAATTTACGCGTGGTTTCGGTTTTTTTACCACGCTTGATTTCGGAGACGCGTTCGGTGGGGATGAGGACTTCGTAAACGAGGTCGCCCATCTCTTCGGTCTTAACGCGACGCTCCAGCGAGTCTCGGACTTTTTGTTCTTGTCCTGCGAGGACATGGACGACGTACCACTGGGTTTTATCCGGGATTTCGCTCATGAAAATTTAAAGAAAAGGGGATTAATTGGAAGGGGTGCCGATCAAGGCCGCGACGACGCTGACGAGAACGGAATCAAAGAAGGCAACGTAACCGCCAAGAAGGAGCATGCCGATAACGACGACAGTCGTGGAATCGGAGAGCTCGCGATATTTTTTGAAGCCTTTTTCTTTTGGATCCCAGGGCCAGGAAGCTTTCATAAGCTCGGCTCGGACTTCCATCAAAAAATTTCGTGTTTTCTGAATCATACTAGCGGGTAGCGGAACCGGGAGGTTCGGGAGTGGCACGCCAGGAGGGAATCGAACCCCCAACCCTCGGTTTTGGAGACCGATGCTCTACCAGTTGAGCTACTGACGTGTGTGGGAAGGGCGGAGAAACCCGAGGATTTCTCCGCCAAATTGTTTTCATATTCGTCGCGAAAGCCGCGACGAGCAATGAGTTTTTTATCGACTAATCGAGAATGTCGGACACACGGCCTGCGCCGACGGTCTTTCCACCCTCGCGGATCGCGAAGCGGATGGTTTTTTCCATGGCGATCGGGCTGATGAGCTCGACTTCGATGGCAACATTGTCACCGGGCATCACCATTTCGACGCCATCAGGAAGCTTGACCGTGCCGGTCACGTCCGTGGTGCGGAAATAGAATTGCGGGCGATAGTTGGTGAAGAACGGCGTGTGGCGTCCACCTTCTTCTTTGCTGAGCACGTACACTTCCGCCTTGAACTTACGGTGCGGAGTGATCGAGCCTGGCTTGGCGATGACTTGACCGCGCTGAATCGATTCTTTCTTAACACCGCGGAGAAGCAGGCCGATGTTGTCGCCGGCGCGGGCTTCGTCGAGGAGTTTGCGGAACATTTCGATGTCGGTGCAGGTGGTCTTGGCGGTGTCGCGGATACCCACGATCTCGACTTCTTCCATTTTCTTGAGGATACCGCGCTCAACACGACCGGTGCAGACAGTGCCGCGACCTTCAATGTTGAACACGTCTTCCACAGGCATCAGGAATGGCAGGTCGACCGGACGCTCAGGGATTGGAATGTATTCGTCCACTGCGTCGATCAATGCCAAAATGTTGGCTTCATGCGTTTCGTCGCCTTCGAGTGCTTTAAGGGCACTGCCTTTGACGATTGGAATATCGTCGCCGGGGAATTCGTATGCGTTGAGCAGATCGCGGATTTCCATTTCCACGAGCTCGAGGAGCTCTGGATCGTCGACCATGTCGACTTTGTTCAGGAATACGACGACTGCGGGCACGCCGACCTGACGGGCGAGCAGGATGTGCTCACGGGTCTGAGGCATCGGGCCATCAGCTGCGCTGCAAACCAAGATCGCGCCGTCCATCTGTGCGGCACCGGTGATCATGTTTTTCACATAATCCGCGTGTCCGGGGCAGTCGACGTGTGCGTAGTGGCGTTTTTCGCTCTGATACTCCACATGTGAGGTGTTAATGGTGATGCCGCGCTCTTTTTCTTCGGGTGCGTTATCGATGGATGCATAGTCGCGGGCTTCAGCGAAGCCTTTCTTTGCGAGAATGGTTGCGATTGCAGCCGTGAGTGTTGTTTTGCCGTGATCGACGTGGCCGATGGTGCCCACGTTCACGTGAGGTTTGGCTCTTTCAAATTTATCCTTTGCCATGGGAGATCTCCTTGGAATTTTCTACTTTGTTAAGTGGTCTAAGTGGTTGGTTATTTTTTAATCGACTGAAGTGGAGCCCACGACCGGGATTGAACCGGTGACCTCGTCCTTACCAAGGACGTGCTCTACCAACTGAGCTACATGGGCATCAATGTAAGCTTCCCGAAGGTCCAGTGCATCCGTTGCCGGGTGCATGCACATTCGCGAGGCTCACTCGCTGCCTCCAGAGAGAAAAAGTCCTCAGCTATGCAGCAAAATTTGCCGCACAAGTGAGGTTCATCTAACGCTCTTTGTGGCTTGAGTGAGGTGCAGAATACCAATATCCCGCACTCTGTCAAAAATAATTAATGACAATTTTTCCTAGCAGAGTGCCAGCAGGCATGATATGTACGTTATTCCTAATATGCATAGAAAAAGTGCCTTCTCGCGACGTTTGCCCGATCTTGTCACTGAAGAATTGATCGCGGCACTTTCCAAGAAATCAACCTTTGAGTTCCACCAGCTCTTCGACATCGTCCATGAAAACCTGCGCGCAAGAAACGCTGCAAGTGGCGGTGAAGAAATGCTCCGGCTAAGAGCTTATGAGAAACTCCAAAATCTGGTCGCCCGCGGGCTAGTGAAGAAAACCGGTAAAAAATACCGCGGGCGTGTCGCAGCACTTGCAGCGGCAAAAGAAACTCCGGCGATCCAATAAAATTACCAGCAGTCCCGCTCCCCCAGGCAGGCCTGCCCGGCAATGCGCTCTGTCACCCGAAAAACCGATCCGCAAGGATTGTCAGGGACAGGGCGCATTTTTCTTTGCACGGACCGGTTCAACTGCATAAATCACGACGATGTCTGAAAATTTTCTACCAATCCTAATCCAGGCGATCGTGGTGATCGGCTTTGCTGTGGGCTCACTCTCGGGAAGCGTGCTTCTCGGTCGGGTGGGACGAACCAACGCGACTAAAGAAACCCCCTACGAGTGCGGTGTCCTCATCACCGACCACGAACAACCACGCTTCAGCGTCAAATTTTATCTCGTGGCGATGTTGTTCATTCTCTTTGATATCGAGATTGTTTTCATGTACCCATGGGCCGTCGTTTTCCGCGACCTCATCGCCGAGCAGGGCACTCTGGTCCTCTGGAGCATGACCAGCTTTGTCCTCATCCTCACAGTGGGGTATGTTTACGCACTCAAAAAAGGCGCGCTTGACTGGAAAAGCTAACCCTCATCTCCGACATAAGACCCCATGGTTTACCATATCGTATTTTTTAAATTTAACCCCGACGTCGATGACGAAAAAGTCGAGGACATCATGCGGCAAACCCGTATCCAGCTGCTTAAGATCCAGGTGGTCCTGAGCGTGAAGTGCGGGAAAAGAATCCTGCCGGATTGCGAATGGCCGTTTTTTCTCTCTGTCGAACTGGAGTCCATGGAGAAGCTTGCGATCTACCGCGACGATCCCATGCACATCAAGTATGTAGGCGACGTGGTAAAACCCTTTGTGAGTGACCGCCTTGCTATGGACTTCGAGATGGAGCCGGGCAAGGACGTGCGTTACTCTTAAGTCCGCGAGCGGCGGGACCGCACCAATTTATTATGGCCATCCAACAGAACACCATCGCAATCATCTACGATTACGATCAAACACTCAGCCCGAATTACATGCAGGACGAGGTGCTGTTTCCGGAGTTCGGGATCGACGCCGCTCATTTCTGGAAACGTTGTGCAGAGCTTGTGCAGGCCGAGGGCTACGACAACGAGCTGGCTTACATGAAAGTGATGCTCGATTATCTGGCCATGGACCGGCCGACCAATGAGCACCTCCGCGAGCTGGGCAAAAAGCTGAATTTCTATGCCGGTCTGCCGGAGATGTTTGATGAGTTCAAGGGATCGCTTCTAAGCCCGCAGCATGCAGCACATGGCATTCACGTCGAGCATTACATCATCTCTTCGGGGCTCAAAGTGTTGATCGAAGGAAGCCGCCTCGCACCGCACGTCAAAGCGATTTTCGGATGCGAATTTGCCGAGGATAAGGAAGGGAAAATCACTTTCCCGAAACGCGTGATCAGCCACACCCAGAAGACGCAGTTCCTTTTTCGCATCAATAAAGGCATGCTCGACCTCACCGAAGATGTGAACGACCACGTGCCCGCCGAGATGCGCCCGATCCCGTTTGAGTACATGATTTACCTCGGTGACGGGCCGACGGATGTGCCGTGTTTCACATTGATGCGTCGCAATGGCGGCCAGGCGATCGCTGTTTATAACGCGGAGGATCCCACCCGCACCAGCTTCCGCAAATGTTTTCAGCTCACGGGCGTGGCGGACCGGGTGCGGCACATTGCGCCATCGGATTTCCGGGCCGGCAGCCACCTGCGGCTTTTGTTGGAGGAAATGGTCCACGAGATCGCTGACCGCATCGTGATGCTCAGGGCCCGCGCGACTGAGGAGTCCACCGTCAGGGCACCGAAACATTGAGCATGGCGGCCAATGCGGGGTATCATGCATCATGACGCAACCGCGCTTGGCAGTACTGGAGTTTCATCACCTCGGTGATCTTGCCATAGCAGCACCATTCCTCACGGCAGCGGCTGCCAATTATGAGGTGCACCTTTTTTGTCGCAAGCCGTCTGCGCCGCTGGCCGCGAAGCTGTTACCATCCGCACACGTCCACATCTGCGAACCTCCGTGGCACGAAGAGTCCGATAAGCCCACAATGGTTGGGGCCATCAAGTCCTACTTTACGTTAGTGCGTCAGATCGCCGCCATTCATCCGAAGGCAACTGTGTGCGCATGGGCCGACCCGCGTGTGCATTGGCTCATGCGGCTGGCACGTGTGAAAAAACGCATCGGGTTTCCGGTCACGCAGGTCAACTTTTACGGATACGATTTTCCGGCACGCCGGAAAATTTACCGGTTGGGATTGAATGCCGAACTCCCCGATGCCCTGCCACTGCCCTTTCTCGGAAAATCCGCTCTCACGCACAAACTCCATCGCGCTTCGGCCACGTCTCCGCACACCTCAAACTGGCAGCTAATCCTCGACGCTCTGCAGGTCGTGCTTGCCGGAGATCTCCGCTGCGCTCCTGCGACCAAACCATTGCCCGCAGATCTGGCCGCATGGATGGAGCGGCGTGCAACTGCGGGCGACCGCGTTGTGCTGGTGCATCCGGGCGCTCGGCTTCCCTCCAAACGATGGCGCGAGATTCAATTCATGGCGCTCATGCGCGAGCCACATTGGGCGGAGCTTGGCGTGCATTTTCTGGTCATAGATCCACCGGACGGGCCGGTGCTTCCGTGTAATTCCGACCGCCAATTCCTGTGGCGGCCACGTTCGCTCGATGAGCTCGTCGATGCCACGGCTTCCGTCGATGCGGTGCTTACCAATGACTCGTTGCAGGCACATCTCGCCGCAGCTTCCGGCACACCCGTGCGCTCGATTTTTTGCACCGGTAACCCCCATTGGTTCGCTCCGGGAGGTTCATTGCGCAACTGTGTTTTTCGCGAACCGCTCGGCGCAATCCCGATTGCCGACCAGGATGATCAGCCTTGCTATGTGCACCCCGATGGGCCAACGATTGCCCAAGTCCATGACGCACTCACGGACGCCCTCTCAGACGACACATGAAAATCCTCCTCCTGGGTGCCGGAGGCCTGCTGGGCCGACACTTGCACCAACGTTTACAAGAAATAGACATCGCGTTTTTGCCGCTGCGACATGCCGATCTGGATATCTGCGACCGGAAGGCATCGCTGAAGGCCCTCGACCTGCATCAGCCCTCGGTCGTGATCAACGCAGCCGCACTTTGCAACTTCGGTGCGTGCGAGGACGACCCCAGCGCATCCAGCAGCATCAATCGCGAAGCGCCAATCTGGTGGGCCGAAACGTGCGGCAGGGCCGGGGTAAGGTTCATTCAATTCAGCTCCGATTATATTTTCGACGGGACATCCGTGCGGGCGTATCGCGAAGACGACTTACCCAACCCGCTGGGCCAATACGGGCGCGACAAAGCCGCACTCGAAGCTGCTATCCATTCGCTGCCGCATTGCCTCGTGCTCCGTATTTCGTGGCTCTTCGGAGCCGGTGGCAAAACATTTCTCAGCATGATCCCGGAGTTGCTCATGCAACGTGACGAACTCACCGTTGCAGCGGGAAAGCGCGGCACCTGCCTGCATGCCGGTTACGCGGCGGATGTCGTGATTCAGCTTCTCAACACAACGGCTTCCGGCGTCCTCAATCTTGCCCAATCCGGCGAAACCTCCTGGGAGGAATTTGCTGACAACGCACTGGAAATTCTCCGATCCCGCGGCATGCAGCCGCGATGCCGTAAGATTATCCGTAAATCCTTCCGCGAAATCCCCTCCCTCGTCGGCAACCGCCCCGAATACTCCCCGCTCGACACCAGCCGCCTTGCCACAATTTTAAAGGCCCCCGTACAACCGTGGTACGAAGCTTTAGAACAATATATCAGCGACCTCGGAGACATGCGAAAGTAAATCACGCAAGCCTCGAAGGAACTATCGAAACCATTAGCTCAGGCCCGGAACCCTGTCGGCAGCTCAGTTGGCGTCCACTTGCCATCAGCCTCCCCGCGAGTCACGAAGCAGGTGGCCATGGATCCCTCAGCTACTATTCTACGATCATCGGGCATCAGGATGGTAAACGCCCATGTCACCGAAGTGCGTCCGGTTTCCGTGATGGAAAGCTCTACAAGCACGTCGTCTCCAAACATAGCCGGGGAACGGAAGTCAGCCTTCAGATTCACTCGCGGCCACCCGGTGCGCGGCGTGATGATCTCCACACCGTTTGCACGCATCCAGTCATGCTCCGCTTCTTCCACGATTTGCAGCAAACTCGTAAAGTGCACCACCCCGGCAGGATCCGCTTCGGCGAAGGCAATTCTGCGACGATAAGAATGCGTGGATCTTGTCATATTCAAGGAATCTTCTATGATGAGTTTCAATGAATTACGACCCGAATCGTCAACCTGCACGATTCGCGGGTCGTAACTCCATTATGATGCTGCAACCAGAGCCCCTATTTTCCAATGCTGAGAAACACCTGCCGGATGCCGAAGGAGTGAAAGACGCTCTACAGTCAGCGCTGCACACCCGGCTCTCGCAGGGCATTGCTGCGGGTCACATTGCACGGGTCGAAGTTGAACTCTCGCCGGACAAAACCACGTTCTCCGCCCGCAGCCTGGAGTCGGCGCAATTGTATCCCCGCATTTTTTGGCGCTCACGCACAACCGGACGCAAAGTCGCTGCCATCGGCAATCTCCGGACCGGCAACCTGGATCAGATGCTTCCC
>JBGTCP010000201.1:0-2704 GCA_041748815.1 Chthoniobacterales bacterium | reverse complement strand
ACTTGGCATCGAATAAGATGCGCAACAATGGCTGGCTGTTGAGGCGTTTTCCGCTCTATCTAAGGCCGAGAAGTTGCCGTGTCTCCGTGCCCAGCAGGCCGCATGTGCGCATGATGTCGAGATAGCTTCCGTTGGCTCCCTCGCCAAAAATATGAACGCCGGATGCGACCCACTCGCCTCCCTTATCGGCTCGCCCGGCGGCATATTCCACCACCGCATTAGCATGATAGTAAGCGGGTGTGTCGCTCGGAAATTGAATCGTCTCGGCATGGACCGCCGCGTCATCCGGCTTACCTGCGAGTGCGGAAGTTAACGCGCGATAAAACGCAATTTTTTCCCCGTCAGCGCGTCCTGATCCGGCAAGCGCCTGCAGAATCTCTTCCGCCTTATCATATTCGCGGGAGATCAAGTGGCATTCGACGACGAGGAGACTGAACCATGTATCTCCTGTTTGTGAAAGCTGGAGGCGTTTCGCGCGCTCAAGTGCTTTCGCGTGTCTCCCCATCCTGGATTCGATAAGCACCAGTATCCCTTGCAGCGCGGGTTCGTTTTCATAAACCTCCAGAGCCGGATCGAGCACCCGAAGCGCTTTTTCGTATTCTCCCTCATGGTAGTATTCCCTCGCCCTCCCTGTCCGTTCCCGCAAAAATGCGACCCTGTCGACATCCGCTGCCACCGGGTCGAGCGAAGGCTCAACAGGCGACGTATCTGCCGATGCGGATGCCTGCACTCCCATCAACACGCCAGGCCGGTCGGTTTGTGCTCCTGCATCGTGAGAAAGCGCGAGCAACAGCAGCAGGATCAGGGAAATCGATGAGGAAAAACTTCGGGGAATGTTCACCCGGAAACAATCTCATCAGCAGGCAGATTCCGTCGAGATCTTGAGTGTGAAACAATTGACATCGATGTTATCACACTGTCACAGATGTAGCAATTTCGTAAGAATGATACGACACCCCGATCTGTGAGCGGATTGGGAAACCTAACGAGCTAAGAGTGAACGGAAACACCGGCCGTTTCCAAATGGTGGCATTACCAAAATATTGAGCTATGCGCGATACTCTATAACCTGAAGTCCTTGGATCCGCTGAAAGTGCGCAGCATTGTGGGTATACCGTCGCGCATTAACTTTTGTGAAAATTGGCTACGTCAATTCCGTTGCAGGCGTGCAAGAGCTGCCAGCCTGCTATCCCTGCGATCTGGAGATCGCAGCTACTGGCTCGGCAGCGATTAGTGCCACTTAATCTGCACCTTCCGTCTGAATCCAGCCGTGTTTCACTCCAAAAACAAAACCCCGCTGCGCCGGCGGGCGTAGTGGTCGCCGGGTAAGTTCACTTTTGCAGACTCTCCGGCACGCACCTCGAGCAGGCTGCGCACTGCTTCGATATGGCGGAATCCGCAGCCTGCGATTCCACATTGCTCCAGCCACCTACGCAGTATCCGCCGTTGAATTGCCGTTGGCAAATGCACCAAGGCCTCCACTTGCAACTCCGCCTCCACCTCCGGGACCGCGGCATCCGCAGCACTCCTCAGCACTTCATTCTCGGCGGATAAAATCTCAGCAGCCTGCACGAGATTCTGCTTCACCGGGCGGCCCAGCAATTCCTCCATCTGCGGGATCAACACGTGGCGTAACCGATTCCGCATAAAAGTGGAGTCCGCATTCGAGGGATCCTCGCGGAATTTTAATCCGCGTTCTTCGGCGTAGGTCAAAATCTCCGACCGCCAGAAACCCAGCATCGGGCGCATGAGCAATGGGCCGCCGTCGGGCATCGGTGTGCAATCGCTCATTCCGGACAACCCTTCCACCCCTGAGCCGCGCAGCAAATTCCAAAGAAGCGTTTCCGCCTGATCATCCGCATGATGCCCCAGCCAAACGTGGCCGATCCCGCGATCCTCACACACCGTTGCATAAAACTCCCGCCGGGCATTGCGGCCTGCGGACTCGATGGAACAGCGCCCGTCCTCTGCTAATGCAGCCACATCTACAGATCGGCATTCAAATCCACAATCCTGTGCTACCGCCAACTCGCGCACGAATTCCGCATCGGCCACCGCCGCGTCACCGCGGAGTTGGTGATTCAGATGCAACACGAGCAATGGGCGATCCAGGAAGCGCCGTAACAAATCCAACAGCACCACGGAGTCCACACCGCCAGAGACTGCGACAGCGCAAGTCTCTCCAGGCGGCACTTTCGCAAGCACGCTTTCAAACCGCTGCCAAGCTACGGGATCAAACGGATTCATGGCTTTGAAAAATCAAAATCCGCCCACACAGCCCGGTGATCACTTGCTGTGCGCCAATCCGGACTTCTAAAGACACCCATTGAATCGCTCAACGATTTTTTCCGCAGTTCCGTGTCGACGAAAATAAAATCGATCCGCGAATACAGACCCGCCTCTTCCCAGAAATGGGTCCATCGATCACCCAAATCATCATCGAGTGGCAGCGCCTGCAGGTAGCCCGGTTCGCCCCGCACTCCCATTATCTCTTTCACTGCTACTGAATTGATCAGGTCATTAAAATCGCCAACAACGATCAATTGAGCATCTTCAATCGCACTCAAATGCTCCCGCACCCAGTGTGCTTCGTGGCGGCGCAACAACTCCTGATTTGCGGGCGACTCCAGTTTGGATTTGAGATGCAAGCCCACGAGACGCAGCGTGCTTCCGTCGGGCATTTCCAGCGCGACATCGAGGATGC